>JALWZI010000271.1 GCA_027002755.1 Campylobacteraceae bacterium
ACCTCCTGCGGATCTTCGGCGGGGAGCGGATCCAGAAGATCATGAACTCCATGGGAATGGAAGAGGGAGAGTACATCGAATCCAAGCTCGTCACCCGCAGCATCGAGAAGGCCCAGAAAAAAGTCGAAGCGATGCACTACGAATCCCGGAAGAATATCCTGGAGTACGACGACGTGGCCAACTACCAGCGCAAGGCGATCTACGCCTTCCGCAACCAGCTCCTCGATCCCGAGTACGATATCGAAGGCAAGATCGAACAGAATCGGGAAGAGCTGGTGGACTACCTGCTCCAGGAAGCGGAGATCTTCTCCGGACAACCCAGCGAAGACTACGATCTGGATCGCTACACGACCCTGATCAGAGAGTATACCGGCCTGGAGATCAGCCCCGAGACCTTCCGGGGCAAAGAGGCCGACGAGATCCGGGAGGAGACACTGAAGATCCTCAAAGATGCCTATGAAGAGAAATTCGGCATCTTCGACGAAGAGCAGCGCAAAGAGATCGAAAAGATCCTGCTGCTGCAGGTTCTTGATACCGAATGGCGGGAGCACCTCTACGAGATGGATGTCCTCAAGACCGGGATCGGCCTGCGGGGCTACAATCAGAAAGACCCCCTGGTAGAGTACAAGCAGGAGAGCTACCGCCTTTTCGAAGCTCTTGTCCGCCGGATCAAGTTCGAATCCCTCAAACTGCTCTATCTGGTCCAGTTCGACTTCAGTGCTCCCGAGGAGGAGCTGGAGGCTGCCGAAAAGATGCTCGAGGAGCTGGCCATCGACGAGGATGAGCTCATCAGCAACGAGTACCAGGAGCTCCCTCAGGATACCACCGATGCCCAGAACACCCCCTACGTGGCTCCCCACAAACCCAAACGCAACGACCCCTGCCCCTGCGGCAGCGGAAAGAAATACAAAAACTGCTGCGGTAAAAGCGGGCCCAAGAAAGGGCTCCTGGCCTGATGGCCCTCCCCTCCGATCCCCGTGTCGTCCGGCGTATCGTCCGCCACTATCTGCGCTACGATCCCGAAAATCCCTTCATCTTCATCTCCGCTCTGCTGGCGTTTCTTGGGATCACCGCAGGGGTCATGGTCCTGATGATCGCCATGGGAATTATGAACGGTACCCAGAAGGAGTTCGAGAAGAAGCTCTTCGTGATGAACTATCCCCTGACCGTCGTCAGCTACGGCGAAGGAGTTCGACACTCTACGCTTGAAAAGATCCACAAAGAGTTTCCCGAAATGAAGATCAGCCCTTTCTACAGCACCCAGGTGATCGCCCGGTACGGCGACGGGATCCAGGGGGGCATCCTCTACGGGGTCGATTTTGCCAAAGAGGCCTCGCTCAATCCGATCTTCGCCAAAGCACTGGAACAGAACAGAACACTCCCCCCTTCCCGTTATGACCTCATCGCCGGAGACGACCTGGCGATGGAGCTGAATGCGAAAGTCGGAGAGAAGATCACCCTCTTTTTCTCCCAATACCAGGCGGCGGGCCTGGGGACGATGCCGCTGCAGAAGCGTTTCCGGCTGCGGGGCACCTTCAATTCGGGGCTCAAGGCCTACGACAAAGCGATCATGTACACCACGCTGGGAGCCTTTCAGAAGGTCCTCAAAAAGGCGCCGGACCGCTATGACGGGCTCCACCTCTACACCGACGATCCCTTCGGCAGGATCCAAGCGGTCAAAGCCCTTCTCCCCGACGATGCCGACGTGGAGGGGTGGTGGCAGCAGAACGGCAATTTCTTCTCCGCCATGCAGATGGAGAAAAAGGCCCTCTTCCTGGTCCTGCTGCTCATTATTCTCGTCGCCTCGCTCAACATCATCAGCTCCCTGCTGATGACCGTCATGAGCCGCCGCAGAGAGATCGCCCTGCTGCGGACCCTGGGAGCTACCCGCCGGGAGATCCGCCAGATCTTTTTCCGCCTGGGGATCGCCATCGGCAGCGCCGGGATCCTTGCCGGCACGCTTCTGGGCTTCGGAGGGATCTGGGTGCTGACCCATTTCAATATCATCACCCTCCCTGCCGACGTCTACGGCACCAGCCGCCTGCCGGTGGACCTGCTCTGGAGTGATTTCGCCATGATCCTCGCAGGAACGGCACTGATCGTTCTGCTTTCGGCCCTCTATCCTGCCCGAAAAGCCTCGATGACCGATCCCCTGAATGTCCTGAGGAACGAATAGCGAGACGCGGGGTGAGCTAATCACCGGAGTGAACGTTAATAGGCCTGGCTGTTTCCTGCGGTTGCATTGTCCTCCCGGGCGGCAGGAGCTTTGGGCAGTGGAGCAGCCGGAGCCGGCGGCGGCGTGGTCAGCAGCTCCTCGTCCGGCTTCGGCTCCGAGAGATGGGCGGGAGCGGTCAGGGTACGTCGCAATAGATCGAGTGGGTAGAGCAGCGCCTCACCCACCGGATTGGTATGGATCTTGGGTTTTTGGAGGGTTCCGGTTATCCTGACTCCCGCCGTAAGGCTCTTGTCCTTGCCGAAAAGGATATAACCGACGACGGGGATGGAGGAGATCGCCTTGCCCATCTCCCGGGCTGTCCGGATCGCCAATTCAACGTCAAGACGGCCATCGGCCAGATTCACGGTTCCCTGACCGGCGATGGTGGAAGATTTGCCTACCAACAGAATCCGCCCCAGTCTCAGCTGATCCCCTTTGAGGGTGAAGAGGATCGTTCCTTTTTTCAGTTCGAACCCCTTGTCGCTGAAGCCGGGACTGGAAAAGCTCATCAGCGCAGGGACCGTATTGATCATAGCGATCAGTCTGTTGTAGGCTTTGAACCCGGTGAGAATCCCTCCCCGGATCAGGATCTCACCCGAGTATCCTTTCTCAGGATTTCCCTGGAGGTGGAGGGTGTAACGGCCGTTGCGTATCCCGTCGAAGTGGATCAGAGCATGCAGCATCCGGTCTCCGATCCCTTCGGCCCAGATCCTGAGCTCTTTCCCCCGTTTGCTCAGATTCAGACGATCCCGGCCCAGCTGTCCCACAAAATCGAGATCCTGCCCCCGTTTCCGAAGGCGGTAACTGTCGCTGAGCAGTACATAGGGGCCGTATCGTATCAGACTCTTCCTGCCCAGGACGGTCAGCGTACCGGAACTTTTACCCCCGTCGATCTTTTTCATCTCCGCCAGGAGTTTCTGGGCATCGATGTTGATCCCCTCGATCTGCAAAACATCCTCTTTGGAACTGTATTTCAACTTCCCGCCAAAGGCTTCCAGGCTGACTTTGCCGTCGGGAGCGACCTCCACCTTGAAGGGGAATTGTGTCAGCGGTCCATTTTTGACATAGAAAGGGCTCTCTTTCCAGGCCAGTATCCCGCTGATCCGCCATCTGCCATCCGCCTTTCCCGTCATCAGGATCTCTCCTCCGGATGCCAGGCGCAGCAGTCCCCGAAGGTAGGGGCGCCAGGGGGCGAGATCCCGGATATGGAAGCGGATATTCTCCCGGGTATCGACAACCAGGCTGCTCTTGAGTGTCGGGAAACTCAGAGTACGGCGTTCCTCGCTCCAGGAGACTTCAGCCGGGATCCTGACCTTCGTCATCCGCAGCAGCGGCACCGGAATTCCGGGATCAAACTTCTCTACATAGAGGCGAAGTTTTCCCCTTTTACGTTTGAGGTTGATCGTCCCGTCGAGGGATCCTCTGAAAAGCTTTTCCCGAATCCTGAAGGAACGCAGCCGGAGAGTACGGCTGGTGAAAGCCAGTTCGCCTCCTCCGATGCGAAAAACCTTTTTTCGGTACTCAAGTTTCCCTGGGGAGAGGCGGGCCAGACCCCGGATCCTGACCTCGCCTTTGACCAGAGGAATATCGATCGCGACCTTGGCATCGGCTTTGCCCTCTTTCTGTCCCAGAGCTACCTTGATGCCGTAGGTATTGAGGATCTTGAGGACCTGCCAGTCGACCCGCCCGTGATAACGGAGCCGCAGCAGCAGTTCCAACCGATCGGGATCAAAGAGATTCAGCAGGGCGGCCCGGCTGCCGTCGATGGGATGTTTCCCATAGCGGGGCTTGTCAAGCAGTATATAGAGATTGCCCTCCTGGAGGACCACCCTGGCGGAAGGGGCATCGATGGGCTTGAGACGGTCATGGAAACGCAGATGGACCTTCTCCAGCCTCGCAGCCCCCTGCAGTGTCGCCAGATCCGGAACGATCCGCCCCGCCTTAAGATCCAGCTCACCTCTCCCCTGAAGATACTCCAGTCTGTAGCGGTGGGCCGAGAGGCGATGCAGCAGCCACTCTCTGGCATCGGGACTCAGATTCACCAGCCCCATGAGCCGGTGCAGAGAGGCCGTCGGTTCCGAATCGATCCAGAAGGTAAAACCTTTCCCGATCCGCTCGATCCGAAACGCTCCGTTTAGATCGGGAACCTGGTAGTAGCCCGATGCCAGAACCCTTCCGTCCCCGTAACGATAGTGCAGCTCTCCCGAGAGGGTCACTTTTCGCGAGAGGATCTGCACCATGGGCAGCTGGATCTCCATGGAATCGCCCCGATCGTAGATCATTCCGGCCACCTCGTAGTCGCCGCCTTTGAGATAGAGGATCCGGTCCCGATAGATCAGCCGGTAGTTCTGCCCGTCGATGCGGATCTCTTCCGCTTCGATCTCGTCGAAATATCGCAGGACCCGGTGAAGGGTATCGAGCCCCTTTTTCAGGCTGTCGGAGGAGCTGCGGGTCCTGGAACGCGGGATCACAAGCCGTTGAACCCGCAGGTGTAGTCTGTGATCCAGTTTAAGATATAATTTTTCCGACTGATATCCCATCACCGAGAGCCGGTCGAGGGAGATACCGTGGTGCAGTGCCGCCCATCCTGACACAAGCAAAACAACCGGGAGAAGGAGAAGAAGAACCATGCGCTGGATCGATCGTCTGGAGACCATTGTCCTCTTTTTTCTCCTCTCATTCCTTTACTATTTTACCCTGCCGGTCCATCCGCCGAAAAACATCCGTCTGACCGACACTTCTGTTGATTCTATTATAGCAAAGCTGCAGAATGAAGGGGTGGAGGTCGGTCGGATCGACGCCTGGGTTCTACACCGCCTCGATACCCCGCAGACCGGATGGCTCTACCTGGGAAAAAACCGGATGAACCGGCTGGAGTTTCTGCGAAAGGTGGGCTCATCCTCCGGCCGTTTCAAACCGGTCACACTTATTCCCGGCGAAACTACCGTCATCTTCTTCGACCAGCTGGCAAAATCCCTGGATCGCAACGCCACGAAGCTCCGGCAGGCCTTCGATAGGCTCAGTCCCTACCCCGAGGCAGGGATCCTGGCCGAAAGCTACAACATTCCGCTGCAATACGACGAGAACCGCATCGTCAACTACCTGGTGAACCTGACGGAGCAGCGTTACAGACGACTGGCCCGGGAAGCCGGGGTCCCCTACGATCCGAAAGAGTGGCAGCGGATCCTCACCGTCGCCTCCATCATCCAGAAAGAGGCGGCCAACCGCCGGGAGATGCCCCTGATCGCCTCGGTGATCTACAACCGGCTCAGGAAAAAGATGCGCCTCCAGATGGACGGGACCCTCAACTACGGCCGCTATTCCCATGTCCGGGTCACTCCCGAACGGATCCGCGACGATAACAGCACCTACAACACCTACCGCCACCGCGGCCTGCCCAACGCCCCCGTCTGCAACGTCTCCACCGCTGCCATCCGAGCCGCTCTCCATCCGGCAAAAACCGACTACCTCTACTTCTTCCGCAACAAAAAAGGAACCCACGATTTCTTCAAAAACTACAAAGCCCACCTCAAAGAGGTGCGCAAAAAAAGACGGGAGTTGGAGGAAGAGAAGAAGACGGGCCATTAGTCATTGGTCATGGGGGGATAGTTCGTTTCCTATTCCGTCCAGCCCCGGTGAAAACTAGGGTCAACAGTTATCACCGCACCAAGTAACTATCTCAATTTTTGAGAGAGCGATACGGGGTGAGATGTGTGCAAAGAAATCCGAAGGACTCCCCGTAGGGAATTCGAGGACTTTGTTTGCACGCAGATCGCCGCGTATCGCTCTCCCCGGAGGGTGCGGCACTTTTGCCCATAGGCTGCGTTGGATTTTCTTGAATTAGCCTCCGGCTAGTCCTGCAAAAATCCGCCTTGCCTCTGAGCAAAATTGCCGCATCAAAAGTTTGAGGTAGTTACTTGGTGCGGTGATAAATCAGGGAGCTAGAATTTATTCTCACCGAAGAAAACACATCAGTGAAAATTCACTCGATATCCACCTGCTGTACATGGGACAATCAAACAGACGCCAGTCCTTCGCGTTTTCTTTTTCTTTGCTTCGTTTCCTTTTTCTTTGTCGCGAAACAAAGAAAAAGAAATGAAGGGAAAGCCCGGAAACTTGGAAACGCGAATTCATTCGCATCCATTGATCCCGGAAGCGTTTTACATCGCTATCCATGGCCGGAAATGAATTCCCAGTTCCATGAAACTGGTGTTACGAAGCGACGCTTCATCAACGATTCCTGATTCTTCACTCCTCCAAAAGCACTTCAAAATCCTTCAACTCGAAGAGCATCAGATCTCTCTCCTTCCGCTGGTGAAGCTCCCGGGAGAAACCGCTGCGGGAAAAAAGGGCGAACAGATCCGCCCGGATTCCGGAGGTTTCAGCTTTTTCCCGAAGTTTTTTCAACTCTCCCGCACTCACCGGACGGCCGGTGTATTTGCACTCCCCAAGAACCAGGTGACCCGTCTGAGTGTGGGCCAGCAGATCGAATTCGCTGTACCGGTCCCAGTAGCTCCCCTTGCTCAGCAGCGGATCCCCCCTCCGGGCAAACTCCAACTCCAGCAGATCGTTGGAGAGCTGCTCGAAGACCAGAGAAAAAGCCCGCTCCCGATGCTGCCGATAGTTCTCCATAAAAGATTCGCTCTCTCCACGCTCCAACTCCCGGCGGAAAGGTTCAACGAAACCGAACCAGAAACGATCGAAAGGACGGCGAAAACGGATCTTTCCCTGAATTCTGTATCGACGCAGTTCCTTTCGGATCGGACGGCCTGGATGGGGCCGCAGGGGCGTTTCCCGGCTCTCTTCCAGCCGCAGAACCTTCCGGCGCACCATCTCGTCCAATATTGCGCCCCCTACATTTTCACCCAGCCGGGCCCGCCGAAAGACACCGTGCATTTTGCCGTCACCTCTCGCCACCGCCGTCAGAAGGCTCCGGTAGGGATCTTCGTTCAGATAGGCCGGCTCCACCCAGAGGGAACTTTGCTCGAACTCTAAGGCAAAGATCCGCTCCACACTCTGCTCCAGATCTTCGAAAAAATCGAAACGGATCCCCTCTTCCACACCGCCGAATATGGCGAAATACTCCAAAAGCGATGGCATCGGCAGATAGGGGAAACGGCGATGGAACCGGAAAAAGAGCTGACGGATCGGGGCCTCCTTGGGATCGGACACTGCACGGATTATACGATATAATTCCGGAAAAAAGGAACGCCACGTGCCTGTCGAAACCCTCAAAAATATCGTCGATTACGGCATCATCGGCATCCTGCTGCTTATGAGCGTCGCCACCTTCGCCTACGCCATCGAACGTCTCCTTTTCTTCCGAAACATCGACCTCTACCAATACCCCAACCGCAAGATGCTGGAGCTGGACCTGGGGCGCAATCTGGGACCCCTGGCCACCATCGGCTCCAGCGCCCCCTATATCGGGCTGCTGGGGACGGTCATCGCCATCATCCTCACCTTCTATGTAATCGGTGAGCAGAAGACCGCCATCGACACTGCAGAGATCATGAAGAATCTCGCTCTGGCCCTCAAAGCCACGGCCGCCGGCCTCATCGTCGCCATCCCCGCCACCATCTTCTACAATATTCTGATAGACCGGGTCGATCGTCTCATCACACGCTGGGAGATCATCAACCAGAGCTATGACGAGGACCGATGAGACGGCGCCGCTTCACGGAGATCAATGTCGTCCCCTTCATCGACATCGTTCTGGTCCTGCTGGTCATTGTCCTGGCCACCGCCACTTTCGTCATCAAAAACGAGCTTCCCGTGGATCTTCCAAAATCCGGCAGCCAGGCCAAGATCCCTCCCAAAAGCATCTCCATCACCATCGACAAAACGGGACGCTACTTTTTCGAGAAGCAGCCCGTCACCCTGGAGGAGCTCAAAAAACGCCTCGGCAAACTCGATCCGATCAAAGATCTCATCACCCTAAACGCCGATCAGAAGAGCCAGTTTCAGAAATTCGTCTCCGTCGTCGACATCCTGAAACGCAAGGGCTTCAAAAAGATCTCCATCGTCACCGCCCAGTGACCTCAAGGACTCGTTATGAATGACATCATCTTCGGACCCGTTGCCTCCCGCCGCTTCGGCAAATCCCTCGGGATCGACCTGAGCCCCGGTCGGAAACAGTGTAATTTCGACTGCGTCTACTGTGAACTGGAACCCGCGAAACCCATGGATCACTATGAGGAGGTTCTCCCTGTCGAAACGATCCTTAGTGCTGTTGGGGAAGGGCTGCGGGAACACCCCGATATCGATGTCCTGACCGTCACCGCCAACGGCGAACCGACCCTCTACCCCTATCTGGAGGAGCTGCTGGAAGGTCTGGAAGCGATCCGGGGAGCAACCCGTCTGCTGATTCTGAGCAACGCCTCCACGATCCACCGGTCCGAGATCCGTCGGGTTCTGCAACGATTTGATACGGTCAAGCTCTCGCTGGACTGTGCCACACTCCGCTGTTTCAAACGGATCGACCGCCCTGCGGACTCCGTAGATCCGGAAGCGATCAAAGAAGGGATGCTGGCCTTTCGTCAGGAGTACAGCGGCGCCCTGATCGTCGAGATCCTCGTGGTGGGGGGAATCAACGACAAGCCCGCCGAGATCGAAGCTCTCAATGCCTATCTGCAGCGGCTCCGCCCCGACCGCATCGATCTGGGGACCATCGACCGCCCTCCCGCCTACCGGGTCTCCCCGGTCTCCTATGAGAAGCTGCGGGAGCTCTCGCTGCTTTTCGATCCTTCTTTGAGCGTCCACATCGCCAGCCGCCGGGATATCGGAAAGATCACCCCCTCCGCCTACTCCGACGAGGAGATCCTCCACACCCTCTCCAAGCGCCCCCTCACCGCCGAGGATATCGCGATCCTTTTCGATAAAGAGAGCCGAAATCGGCTGGAAGAGCTGCAGCGAAAAGGGCGGATCGGCGTCCGGGAAACCTACGGAGTAAAATTTTTCGTTCCCACCTGAAAAAACTATTGACATGCCAAAAGTTTTTGATTATAATCCCACTCACATTTCAGCGATGGAATGTACCTCTTCCATTCCGGATTAGCTCAGCGGTAGAGTAGGCGGCTGTTAACCGCTTGGTCGCTGGTTCGAATCCAGCATCCGGAGCCATTTCCCACACTTTTATTCAATCGTTTTTCAATAGCAAATCCAATCACTTTCCATTTGATCTACAAATATATCTACTTCTCTATCCGATTCTCAGCGCAATTCCCATCCCTTCTGCCGGAACATCCGCCACTGCAGTACCCCCCGGTAGAGGAAAAAGCCCATAAAGGCGATCCAGAGTGCCTGATCCAGGGGGAGGAAACGCTCCAGCAGCCAATCACTTCCCAGGTAGAGCAGCGTCGCGCTCAGGACAGCGTTGCGCATGGCCCGCACCGCTGTCATCCCGATGAAAATACCGTCGTAGATAAAGGCGGCGAAGGCCACCGGAGGCAGCAGTGCTGCCAGGGGTAAGAGTGCCACGGTGCGTTCCACTACTTCCGCCTGATCGGTAAAGATACGTATGATCCACTCCCCCGCCAAAGCGTAGACCAGACTGAAAAGCAGGGCCAGTACCCCTCCCCAGGCCAGCGAGTAGCGGACCGCCTTTTCAAAGCGCGGGCGATCCCCCGCTCCATAGTAACGCCCCACCAGACTCTCCGCGGCATTGGCAAAGCCGTCGATCGCAAAACTCATCCAGATCATGAACTGCAGAAGCAGGATCATCACCGAGAGGGTCACCTCCCCGCCCTTGGCCGCCTGGGCATAGAAGAAAGCCAGGGAGAATGTCAGCGCCACCGTCCGGATGAAGATGTTGCGATTGACATGAAAGAATCGTTCCAACGCTTCCCAGCGCAACAGTTCACTCCAGGCGATCCGGCGCAAAAAACGGCGGTAGCGGCGCATCAGCCACACCGCGTAGATCACCCCCGCATACTGGGCTGCCACCGTCCCCCAGGCGGCTCCGGCGATTCCCCAGCCCAGAACTTTCACAAAATAGAAACTCAGTCCCACATTGACCAGATTGACCAGGAGAGTCACATAGAGGGGATAGCGGGCGTTCTGGACTCCAAAGAAGAAGCCGGTGGAGACGAAGAGCAGCAGTACCGCCGGAGCAGTCAGGATCCGGATGGTGAAATACTCCCTGGCAAGATCATGATACCCCGACTCCACATGCATCAGATTCGCGGCGATATCAAAAATAATATTATTGAATATTAACATAGGGAGAGCCAGGGCTATTGCCAGAAGTACCGCCCGATAGAGGGTCGCACTGAGCGTAGCCCTCTCCTCCGCACCGTAGGCCTGTGCGACCATCCCTGTGGTCCCCATTCGCAAAAACCCGAAACTGCTGTAGAGAAACATAAAGATCATCCCTCCGATCCCCAGTGCCGCCAGATGGGCTGCGGAGAGATGTCCCATCAGCGCCGTGTCGACGGAACTGATCAGCGGGACGGAGATATTGGCCAGGATATTGGGCAGGGCCAGACGTAATATCTCACGATTCATCCAACCCTCCCCGCTTTTTTGTTTGGGATTTTAGCGCAAAGGGTTAGGAATTAGGAATTAGGAATTAGGAATTAGGAATTAGGAAGGCTCTAGACTAGCAGAATGCTAGAATAGAGTAATGAAGACCTCCAATAATCGGCCACTTTCACTGTATCGCATCCGAAAAATACTTTGGTGCTTCGTCATAGACATCACTGCCACCCAAACCAG
>JALWZI010000272.1 GCA_027002755.1 Campylobacteraceae bacterium
GAGTTCTCCCGTCTCTTCCGGGAGCGGGAGGCGCTGGTGGGGGTGGACGAGATCGAGCTGGGTACCGATGCCGACGAGGCGGCGAGTCTCTTCCGGGTTCTGCTGGAGGAGCTGAAGAACCGAGAGATGACCTTCGTCGTGACGACCCACCACAAACGCCTGGCCTCCCTTCTGGCAGGGGAGGAGGATGTGGAGCTCATCGCGGCGCTTTATGACGAGGAGCGGCGCCGGCCCACCTTTACCTACCTGGAGGGGACCATCGGCAAGAGCTACGCCTTCGAGACGGCCGAGCGCTACGGGATCCCGCGGTCCATCGTGGCCAAAGCGAGGGAACTCTTCGGGGAGGACAAGGAGCGGCTCAACGAGCTGATCGAGCACTCCACCCGTCTGGAGGCGCAGATGCGTTCCAGGATCGCCGAACTGGAAGAGAGCACCGAGGAGCTTCGTCGCAAAGAGGCGCGGCTGCGGGAGCTGGAGGAGAAGATGCGCGAGGAGCAGCGCAAGGTGCTGGCAACCCTGGAGAACCGCTACAACGCGGCGACCAAACGGGCCCTGGCGGCGCTCAAAAAGGCGGAGAATGCCGAGGCCCGCCGCCTGCTCAACGAAGCCCACCGCCACAAAAACCGGGCGAAACTCCGGGAACCGGAGGCGGAGATCCCGGAGCTGAAACCGGGAGATCGGGTCCGTTACCGCTCCCACACGGCGGAGGTCCTCTCCCTCAAAGAGAAGGAGGCGATGATTGCCGTGGACGGTATGAAGATGCGCGTCCCCCTCAAAGAGCTGCGCCCGGCTCCCGAAACCCCCAAGTCCAAAGTGCCCCGTCCCAAAAAGAGCACCGATATCCGGGTGGAAAAGGGAGAACGGGCCGCCCTGCATATCAAGCTGCTGGGGATGCGGGCCGAGGAGGCGGAGGAGGCGCTGGACGCTTTCCTCTCCGATGCGCTGCTGCACGGGATCTCGGAGGTGGAGATTATCCACGGCACCGGCACCGGGGTCCTGGCCAAGGTGGTCAGTGAATACCTCAAACGCCACCCGAAGGTCAAACGCTTCTACCGAATGCCCGGCAATATGGGGGCGACGATCGCGGAACTGTGAATAGAGTGAGGAATGAGGAATGAGGAATGAGAAACCGAATTTTTGGAACTAGTAACGAGTAACTAGGAACTAGTAATTTTGGTATGCGTTGCTTGACAACGCTCGTTTTTATTTCAAGAGACAAAGAGGGGCGAAGCCCCGTTCAAACGACAAACGACGAAGAAACCTCCCAATGACTAATGACCAGTGACCAATGACTAATGTCCGCACCGAAGGTGCCTACAAAAAGCTCCCGAAAGTCGCAATCCAGTATAATTGATCCCAAACAAAGATAATTGTTGTCAACAAAAAACGGTCCAAGGAGCATTTGTGAGCCTGAAAGATGAAATGAACTATGTCAAAGAGGAGCTTAGCAGCGACGAGAAGCTTCTGGAGAGCGCCTTTCGCCTGGAGCGTCTCTACAAAAAGCACAAGGTGAAGATCTGGGCGGTGGTCATCCTGCTGGTGTTGGGCTTTGGCGGAAACGCCCTTTATGGGGTCTATCAGGATCACCGTCTGGAGCAGGCCAACCGTGCCCTGCTGGCCCTGGAGAAGAACCCCGCTGATACGGCGGCCCTCAAGCAGCTCGAGAACAACAATCCCAAACTCTATGCCCTCTATCGTTACTCCACCGCAGTGGATCAGGGCAAAGCGGAGGCGCTCAAACCCCTGGAAAGTTCCGGTGATCCCCTGGGGGATCTGGTGCGTTATCACGAGGCGGTGCTCTCCAACCGCCCCGGGGATTCGAAGTATTATCATGACCTGAGCCTGGTGGAGAAGGCCTATGAGGCCCTCAAGGCGGGCAAAAAAGAGGTCGCCCGTTCCCAGCTGGCCCTGGTGAGCGAGAACTCTCCCGTCGCCGGGATCGCCCGGCTGCTGCGCCACAGCACCCTCAAATAAAGGAGACGTCCCATGTTGACCACCCGTCCACTTCTCCTCGCTCTCGGATTCTCCTCTCTGCTCCTGCTGAGCGGCTGCGGCATGAGCCAGATGAGCAGTCTGAACCCCTTCAAGGGCCGTAAAAGTTTCGAACCGGAAAATACCTCCAGTGCCTCCGCTGCCGTCACCCGGACCGGCAAGGAGGCGGTCAGTATCCTGCGGGACGGGGTCACCTACAGCGACGGGACCTTTCTGACCCGCAGCGGGATGAGCTCGATCCGTCTTCCTAAAGGTTTCCACTACGTCACTCAGTCCGGCAGCTACATCCTGGCGGCGGACGATACCGGAGCCTTCAAGATCCTGGATCGCAAAAGCGGCAAGGTGATCCACGAGGGGAAACTCGACTTCCCCCTCGTTTCGGCCGCCATCCGGGGGCGGAACATCTACTATGTCTCCCAGGACAACCGTTTCGGGGTCTACAGCCTTTCGGCCAAAAAGACCACCATCTCCGCCAAGGTGGGCCGGGCTTATGCCGTGGATACCCGGATCGCCAACCCCATCTCCTTCCGGGGAGCGCTGGTGGTGCCGACCCTGGACGGCAAACTGCTGATCATCAATCCCGCCAATCCGAGAGCGGCCCAGGGGCTGGCCATCGGCGACTCCTACAACCTCAACAATGTGATCTTTCTGAAAAACCTCGGCGGCCGGATCATTGCCGCGACGCCGAAGAAGCTGATCAGTGCCGCACCCGGAGCCAAGCACAAGTACGAGGCCCCGGTAGCGGATGTGGCGATCGGCGGCAACGCTATCTACCTGCTGACCGGTAACGGCCGGGTGGTCAAACTCTCTCCCTCTCTGAAGGTCCTGGCCCAGCGGAAATTCCCCTACGCACAGTTCGCAGCCATCGCCGTGGTCGGGGGACGGGTCTATGCCCTGGACCGCAGCGGGGCGCTCGTTGTCATGGACACCGCATTGAAAAAGACCCGGATCTACGATGTGGGCAGTGTGGACGATTATGCCTTCGTCGCCGGGCACAAACTCTACAAAGACGACGAGGTGATCGATCTGAACAAACTGAGCCTCTGAAAGGCGGCGGATCCTGGTGAAGCCTGATACCGGGGAGATCCTCACCGCTTTCGAGGAGTATCTGCGAATCGTCAAAGGGCTGGGCGAGAAGAGTATCGCGGCCTATCTGGCGGATCTGCGCCAGCTGCAGGAGCAAAGCGGGGATCTGCTGGCTCTGGAGACGGAGAAGATCCTGCACTACCTCTCCGGCTTCGACAACAAACGGACCCTCAACCGCAAGCTCGCCTCCATCAACGCCTTCGTCAACTTCTG
>JALWZI010000273.1 GCA_027002755.1 Campylobacteraceae bacterium
CTCCCAGTGCACGCGTTCCCTATCTCAGTGGAGAGAAGAAGAAGCGAAAAAGAGGTAAGCGATGAGCGGAAAGGATCGGGTATTCCGGGAACCGCCCGGAAAGAAGTTCGAATTCGACGAGACGGTAGCGGCTGTCTTCGACGATATGCTCAACCGTTCGGTTCCCTACTACGAGGAGGTGATGGACCTGATCGTCCGGCTGATCCTGGCCCGGGAGAAGGAGGGGCTGCGTATCCTCGATCTGGGAACTTCCACGGCCCGGCTGCTTCTGGCGCTCCACAATGCCGCCGAATACCCTCTGACTCTGCGGGGGATCGACAACTCACCGGCCATGATCGACCGGGCGAGAAAAAAGTGCGCCGCCTTCGGTGCCGAAAACATCGAGCTGATCGAGGGGGATCTGCGGAGTTTTCCCATCCGGGGAGAGGACGTGGTGGTGGCCAACTACACTTTGCAGTTCATCCGGCCCATGGACCGTCCCGAGCTGGTGAAGCGGATCCATGAAGGGCTCAATGACGGCGGTGAATTCTACTTTTCCGAAAAGGTGGTCTTCGAAGACCGCTATCTGGACAAGGCGATGATCGACATCTACTACGATTACAAGCGCCGCCAGGGGTATAGTGATTATGAGATCTCCGCCAAACGGGAGGCCCTGGAGAATGTGCTGATCCCTTTTACCATCGAAGAGAATATCCGGCTCTGCCGGGAAGCGGGATTCGTTCATGTCGATACGATTTTTCAGTGGGCGAACTTCGTTACTTTTCGGGCCAAAAAACTCTGATTTTCACCCGACTCCCATTTGATGGGATATATTTTTTAATAGGAGTTTTTCACGGGTTATTCACCACGTGAATAGAGCACTTTTTTCTTCAAAAAAGAAACTTTATCCTCTATACAATTGTCCCGATTCTCAGGAACGTTTGGAAACAATTTTCAAGAATAATGGCTTCAGAAGCACCAAAAAATGGATATTATCCCCTACGGATTTCCGGCCATGGTACTCTGCGGGGTCCCGCCTGTCCCCGCAATCTTGCATGCCGGGGAGTTTGGGTATAATCTCCTTTCAATAATTCGAATTATTCACAGCGTGGAAAGTAAGGAAAAAGTATGCAATGGAGTCCCAGCAGTTGGCGAGATTTTCCCATCAAGCAGCAGCCTCAGTATGAAGACCAGGCACTGCTTCGGTCGGTGGAGGAGGAGCTGCGGAGCTATCCTCCCCTGATCTTCGCCGGGGAAGCCCGCAACCTCCAGAAAGATCTGGCCCGCGTCGGCCGGGGAGAGGCCTTTATCATCCAGGGCGGCGACTGTGCCGAGAGTTTCGCCGCCTTCAATGCCGAAACGATCAAGAACCTCTTCAAACTGATCCTGCAGATGTCGGTGGTCATGACCTACTCCAGCGGCAAACCGGTGGTCAAGATCGGTCGGATCGCCGGACAGTTCGCCAAGCCCCGCTCCAGCGACTACGAGGAGAAAGACGGAGTGAAGCTCCCCAGCTACCGGGGAGACATTATCAACGACATCGCCTTCACCGAAGAGGCGCGTCGGCCCGACCCCCGTCGGATGCTGCGGGCCTACTACCAGTCCGCGGCGACCATGAACCTGCTGCGTGCCTTTTCCCGAGGCGGATTGGCGGATCTGAACCAGGTCCATCAGTGGAACCTGGATTTCATCAAGGATCACCCCCTGGGCAAGCGCTACGAGGAGCTCAGCTGCCAGATCGACAAGGCGATGAAGTTCCTGGCTGCCGCCGGGATCAACAGCCAGACCGCTCCCCAGCTGCGGCAGACCGTCGTCTATACCTCCCACGAAGCGCTGCTGCTCAACTATGAAGAGGCGCTCACACGGATCGACAGTCTGACGGACCGGTGGTACAACACCTCCGCCCATATGCTCTGGATCGGGGACCGGACCCGGGATCTGGACGGCGCGCACATCGAGTATTTCCGCGGGATCCACAACCCCATCGGCTGCAAAGTCGGGCCCACGATGCAGCCCGATGAGCTGATCGAGCTGATCGACGCTCTCAACCCCACCAACGAAGAGGGGCGGCTCAATCTGATCGTCCGGATGGGAGCCGACAAAATCTCCGAACTCTATCCTCCGCTGCTTCGGGCCGTCAAAGAGGCGGAGCGGAATGTGGTCTGGACCATCGACCCCATGCATGGCAACGTGGAGAAGACCGCTACGGGGTTCAAGACCCGGGATTTCGAAAACATCCTCTCTGAAGTGCGGCAGTTCTTCGAGATCCATCAGCGGGAAGGTACCGTTGCCGGAGGGATCCATCTGGAGATGACCGGTGAGAACGTCACCGAATGTACCGGCAGCACCTCCAGCCCCATCACGGCGGAGAAACTGGCGGATCGCTACCATACCCAGTGCGACCCGCGGCTCAATGCCAATCAGGCGCTTGAACTGGCCTTTATGATGGGAGAGGAGTTCTAAAGAATCTCGCGCCTCTTCTCCCCCTCTTCTTCCGTTTCTGCGACAACCGCAAAGATATTTTTCCCGGCCTCGTGCCGATAGATCAGTCTCATTCCGTGAAGATCCAGAATGTTTTTGACGATATAGAGCCCCAGTCCCAGTCCCCCTTCGGAGCTGTGAAAGGGGGTGAAGTACTCTTCGATGGGATGGGGCAGTGCCTTGCCCCGGTTGATGATCCGGATCTCCGGTTCCCGGACCAGAATATCCGCATGACGGTCGGTAGAGTATTTGATGGCATTGTCGATGAGGTTTTTGATCGCCAGGGTCAGGAGCTCGAAGTCTCCTTTCAGAGTGAAATCTTTCCGGATCACGGTGTGGAGATGACGGGAAGGGTTTTCCAGCATCAGCAGGTCGATGCTCCCTTCCAGGATGTCGCTGGCTTTGTAGGGGTGGAAATCGGGCTGGAAGTTTTTGGAGGTGATCTGTTCCACCTTGGCGAACTCGTCGATGAGGAGGTTGAGCCGTTCGAAGATCGCGTGGAAACGTGCCTTTTTTTTCGGATCGTCGATCATCTCCGAAAGCAGCCGTCCTTTGGCGATGGGAGTCTTGAGCTCGTGCATGATGGCCCGCAGCAGCAGCTGCCGGGATCGCAGCAGATCCCGGATGGTTCTCACTGCCTGGTCGAAGGCGTTGGCCACTTCGGCGATCTCGTCTTCCCGATCGCTGTGACAATCGATGTTGAGGTCCCCCTGGGAGAAACGGATGATCTTGCGTTTGAGCTCGCTGAGAGGTCGGATGGAGCGTACGACCCAGAGGTAGAGGAGGATGAGCATCGCCAGGGCTCCGGCGAAGGCGATGGAGAGCTCCACGGGAAAACGGGGTTTGTTGAGGTTCTCCAGGATCAGATTGAAGCGATCGTTGTTGATGAGAATGTAGCGGTGAAGCCGGACATTGACGACGGCGAACTTTTCGCTTTTTCCTTTTTCGGTGATCCGACGACGGAGCTCGACGTTTTTCCCTCCCACATCGACGACCCGGATATTCTGGGAGGCCAGATAGTCGGTGTCGATCCTGCCGGTCTTGAGGTAGTAGAGATAGAGGTAGTGGATGTTGGCCCGTTCCTGCATCCGGATCTCTTCGAAAGAGCGGTCGATAGAGCTCTTCCACAGTGCCGCGAAAAGCAGCACCAGCAGCAGAACGGCGATGGAGAAGACCAGATCGATCTTGGCCCGCAGGGAGGTGATACGCAGCCGCTCAAACAAGCTTGTAGCCGACACCGCGGACCGCCTGGATCGCTTTGGGATCTCCCAGTTTGGAGCGGATCTTGCTGATGATCACATCCAGGCTCTTCTGGGAGCTGTCGCTCATGACCTGCGATTCGTTGATGAGCTGTTCCCGGGAGAGGGTGATCCCCTGTTTGCGGATCAACTGGGAGAGAATGTCAAACTCGGCCGGGGTGAGATGCAGCGGTTGGCCGTGGTGGTAGATGGTGTCCCCCCGGATTTCGTAGGCGCTGACAGGGGCGGGACGACCGGCTCCGCCTTTGTTGTAGCGGCGAAGCAGCGAGAGGATCCGGGCGTGAAGCTCTTTGGGGTCATAGGGTTTGGGGAGGTAGTCGTCGGCCCCCAGCTGCAGGCTCTTGACCTTGTCCTCCACATCGCTGCGGGCGGAGGAGATGATGACCGGGATGTCGTATTTGCGCACGACTTCTTCACAGACCTCCAGCCCGTCCATCCCCGGCAGGGTCAGGTCGAGCAGCAGCAGATCGTAGTTCTGCACCCCGGCGCTGACTCCCAGGAAAGGGTCCTCGTAGTTAGTCACTTCCATATTGAACTGGGAGAGATATTCGCTCAGGAGTTCCGCAAATTCGGGATCGTCTTCGATCATCAGGATCTTGATGGGGCGTTGGCTGTTTTGTTCCATGGGGATATTTTATCCATCGGAGTTTAATTGAACCCAAATAGGCAAGGGAAGGGAACTTCGATAAAATACACTATTTAATCTCAAGATATTGAGTGCTCTGAAAAATGGCCGGTTTCACTCGATAGCTCTGGCAGTCGCGAACGCAAGCGCCCGTTGCACGGGTTGGGCGCTCCTTTGTCGCCATCGAGTGAAACCTCTCTTGGATGTTTTACAGAGGCTTCTATTAGATTTTAGCAGCAAAGGTTCATAGAAGATGAAGAAAAAAGACTTTTTACGCGCGATCGTGGAGCGGGATCTGGCCGAGGGCAGATATGACGAAGTGGTGACCCGCTTCCCACCCGAGCCCAACGGCTTCCCCCATATCGGCCATGCCAAGGCGATCACCATCAATTTCGGTATCGCCCGTGACTTTGGCGGACGATGCCACCTGCGGATGGACGATACCAACCCGGTGACCGAAGAGGAGAAATATGCCAAAGCCATCGAAGAGGCCGTCAAGTGGCTGGGTTTCGAGTGGGACGGTCCGGTACGCTACACCTCGGATTATTTCCAGAAACTCTACGACTATGCGGTGCAGCTGATCAAAATGGGCAAAGCCTACGTGGACAGCCTCAGCGAAGAGGAGATCCGGGAGTATCGGGGAACGGTCACGGAGCCTGGGCGGCGCAGCCGCTATGCCGACCGTTCTGTGGAGGAGAATCTGGATCTTTTCGAACGGATGCGAAAAGGGGAGTTCAAAGACGGTGAGCATGTGCTTCGTGCCCGGATCGATATGAGCTCCCCCAATATGCAGCTTCGGGACCCGCTGCTCTACCGCATCCGCCACGCCCACCACATGCGTACGGGCGATGACTGGTGCATCTATCCCATGTACGATTTCGCCCATTGCCTCTCGGACTATATCGAGGGGATCACCCACTCCTTCTGCACCCTGGAGTTCGAGAACAACCGTGCTATCTACGATTGGATCCTCGACACCCTCCGCCTGGGGCCTCCGAGACCCTATCAGTACGAATTCGCCCGGCTCAACATGAACTACACGGTCATGAGCAAGCGCAAGCTCAAGGAGCTGGTCGACAGCGGCAGGGTCAGCGGCTGGGACGACCCCCGCATGCCCACCATCGCCGGCTATCGCCGCCGGGGCTACACTCCCGAGTCCATCGTCAACTTCTGCAACAGTGTCGGCATCTCCAAGGCCAACTCTGTCGTCGACGTGGCCCAGCTGGAGCACGCCATTAGAGACGATCTCAATATGAAGGTCCCGCGGGTGATGTGTGTCCTCGATCCTCTCAAGGTGGTGATCGAAAACTACGAAGGAAGCGAGGAGCTGGAGGCCTCCTACTATCCCCACGATGTCCCAAAGGAGGGCTCCCGCAAGCTCCCTTTTTCCCGGGAGATCTATATCGAGCGGGAGGATTTTTCGGAGCACCCTCCCAAGGGGTACTACCGTCTCACTCCCGATCAGCCGGTGCGGCTGCGCCACGCCTACATCATCCGCTGCAAAGAGGTGATCAAAGATGAGAGCGGCCGCATCACCGAGATCCGGGCCGAGTACTATCCCGACTCCAAAAGCGGCGCCGACACCAGCGGGATCAAGGTCAAAAGCGCCATCCACTGGGTCGATGCGGCGACGGCCCATGAAGTGGAAGTCAGGCTCTACGACCGGCTCTTCCGGGTCGAGAATCCCCAGGGTATCGAGGATCTCAACCCCGACTCTCTGAAGATCGTCAAAGGGGCCTACGTGGAACGGGCGGTGATCGAAGAGAAGCCCGACGAACGGTTCCAGTTCGAGCGGCAGGGGTACTTCTACCCCGATCCGGTGGACTCCACCGACGAGCATCCGGTCTTCAACAAGATCGTGAGCCTCAAAGACTCCTGGAGTAAAAAGCAGCAGCCTTCCAAACCCGCTCCCAAAGCGGCGGAGCCCAAATCGCCGAAACAGAAGCAGCAGGGAGCGAACGAAGGAGAGGCTGCCCCCCTCAACGAGGAGGAGCAGACACGTTACGAGCGTTACACCCGGGAGTTGGGTATCGGCAAGGCGGCCGCCAATACCCTGGCCCGTGACGCAATGCTTCGGGAGTTTTTCGAGCAGGCGCTTGCCGAGCGAAACACCCCTGTCACCCTGGCCAATCTGGTGGTCAACGAGGTGGCCAGGGAACTGAAGCAGAAGTCATTGGAAGCGTTGGCTTTCACCCCGGAAGCGATCGCCCGGCTCGCCGAGATGATCGACGAAGAGATCGTCTCCAGCAAAATCGCCAAAGAGGTCTTCGAATTGATGACCGAAAGCGGCGAATCCCCGGACCGGATCGTCGAAGAGCGGGGCTGGGTCCAGATCAGCGATCCGGCGCAGATCCTGCCGGTCATCGAGGAGGTGATCGCCCAACATCCCGACAACGTGGCCAAGTACAACGCGGGAAACCAAAAGCTCTTCGGTTTCTTCGTGGGCCAGGTTCTCAAAGCCACCGGCGGCAAAGCCAATCCGAAGGTGGTCAACAAACTGGTGGCCGAAAAGCTCGATGAAATGTAAAGTCATTGAGAGTGTCCGATAGCGTAATATCGATGAGAAAAGGGATTGGATCTTTCAACTTTTCCATGCGATCTGCCAAAAGCTGAGATACAATCTGAAGAAAAGGAGTGGCGATGAAGCAGATCGATATGAGTTCAGATGAGTTTCTGAAAGAGCTGGAGAAGACCAAGAAGTTCGCCGACAAGGTCTGCAAACAGTTCGGATGGGTCTATAATCCCAACGAAGAGGTCAACGAGGGGGTTCTGATGGGGCTGGCCCGCCACAAACTTCTCTACGGCAAGCGTTGGTGCCCCTGCTACATGGTGATCGAGGATGAGCAGGGTAACCATATCAGCGCCGACAACCGCCTCTGCCCCTGCAAACCGGCCATCGAACATGAGGTACCGGAAGAGGGGAAATGCCATTGCGGGATCTTCTGCACACCGGAGTACGCCGCCACACACGATCACTGAGTCTTTCGCATCCCGGAGAAGATCAGAGGTTGGTGTGGCGCCTCTTCATCTCCGAATCGCCGATCTCTTTGAGATGCATGATCTCCGCGATCACCGATTCCAGAAAAACGAGTGAGGCCAGTTCAAAAGCGGTTCCGAGGGGGATGGGACGGGAAGCGGACTTTCTCTCCTCCCCGGCTTTGTCAGCGGAATCGATCAGAACGGTGAATTGAGAGTATGCGGGGAGCGCTCCTTCCGCATTGGCGGTAAGGGAGAGAATGGTCACGCCGTGGCCGGCAGCCTTTTCGGCCGCGCTGAGAACGCTGGCAGTGGTTCCGGAGGCGGAGATGCAGAGCAGCAGATCCCCCTTTTGGGCAGCCGGGGTATTGGTCTCACCCAGGACATAGACCTCTTTGCCCAGATGCATCAGTCGCATGGCGAAACATTTCCCCACCAGGCCGCTTCGGCCCGCACCGCAGACAAAGACCCTGCGATCCTCCAGAAAATAATCGACAAAATGCCGGAAACTCTCGTCATCGACGCGGTCGAGATCCTGACGGATCCTCTCCAGCAGATGCTCCCCGATCATCCGTGTTTTCCGAGGCGTTTGGCGATCTTGCGGGCCATCTTTTTCGGGTTTTTCGCGCCGGTGATCGCTCCGCCCACGACGACGATCTCCGGATCACATTCGACGATATCGTCGAGTGTCTCCAGATTGATCCCACCTGCGACAGCCAGGGGAATGTCGACTTTGTCGGAGAGGAGTTTGAGATCCTCCAGAGGGCTGTGGCCAGCATTCTGCTGGTCGATTCCCGAATGGATCCCCACATAGTCGGCCCCGAGCTTCCCGACCTCTTTGGCTCGTGAGACCTTGTCCTCCACGCTGATCATATCGACGACCACTTCGCCGTGATGTCTTTTGGCACTGCGGATCGTCCCTTCGATTGTCTTCAGGTCTGCGGCCCCGAGTACCGTAACGATATCCGCACCTGCTTCAAAACAGAAATCGGCCTCGTACTCTCCTACATCCATACTCTTGAGGTCCACCAGCAGGGTTTTCTCCGGGAAGAGCGCTTTCATCAGAGAGATGAGCCGGACTCCCTCATGTTTGATCAAAGGGGTACCGATCTCGATGATATCGATATATTTCCGGGTCTCCTGTGCCAGGCGCAGGGCCTCCTCCGAAGTAAGTACGTCAATCGCTAGCTGTAGTCTCATCTTTTTCCCTCATTTATGACATTTCCGGCTTTCGGTGGGTGCAGCAACTCCAAATATTAGGATTTTAACAGATTTTAACTTGGAAGATCTCGTTATCGGCTCTTCCATCCGTACATTTGATGCCTTTTGTGAACGATCCAAAGTGAGGAGAACCTCTTTCCGATCACGATGATCGCTCTTTGAGAACGACGATCGGCTGATCGGCGGAGAACTTCTCCATCTCTTTCAGGGTGGCCATCAGGGCCATCAGTTTGTTGCGGACCTCCAGCTCTTCCAGTTCTGGTTTGCTGTCGGCGACGACGCCGGCTCCGGCCTGGAGAACGATTTTGTCGGACTGGATGAGAGCGGTGCGAATGGCGATGGCGGAGTCCATGTCTCCGGTCAAAGAGAAGTAGCCTACACTGCCGCTGTAGAAGCCCCGCTTGAGCCCCTCAAAGCGGGCGATGAGTTCCATGGCCTTGATCTTGGGGGCGCCGGTCATGGTCCCGGCGGTGAAGGTGGCGCGGAAGAGGTCGAACATATCCTTCTCCTCGTCGATCCGGGCCACCACGTCGCTGACCATGTGCATGACGTGGGAGTACTTCTCCACCCGCATCATCTCGGGGACCTCCACCGTTCCGGTCTTGGCGACCCTTCCCACGTCGTTGCGCCCCAGATCCACCAGCATCAGGTGCTCGGCACACTCTTTGGGGTCGTTGAGCATCTCCTGTTCCAGTTCATGGTCCCGCTGGGGGGTGGCACCCCGTTTGCGGGTCCCGGCGATGGGACGCAGGAGGATCTCCCCCGCCGTGAGCCGGACCATCACCTCCGGGGAGGAGCCGCAGATACTGAAATCTTCGTAGTCCAGGAGGAAAAGGTAGGGAGAGGGATTTTTGGAGCGCAGTACCCGGTAGAAGCTCAGGGGATCGACATGGCCCTTCTGGGTATAGCGGTTGGAAGGGAGCATCTGGAAAACGTCACCGGCGCGGATATGCTCCTTGGCCTGCTCCACGATCTCCATGAAACGTTCCGCTTCGATGGCGAAGCTCCCCTCTCCTTCGAGTCGGGCAGGCTGGAAGGGGAGAGGCTGATGGGGTTTGGGCAGCAGAGCGGCGACAGACTCCAGCAGTTGGGGATTTGCATTATCCGGATCGATGAGAGTCAGTTCCGAGCTTTTGTGGGAGAAACCGATGATGAGGCGGGGCCGGACCAGATCCAGGTCCGGAGTCTTCAGCGGATCCTCCAGGTCGTCCATCCACTGCCGCAGGACCGGTTCGAAGACCTTGACCATGTCGTAGCCGATGAAACCGATGAAGCCATCGACGAAGGAGAAGCCCGCTTCCCGGGCGAGGGTGCGGTAGTGCTCTTTGTCGAGTTGCCGATAGTAGTCCTGCAGAAAGGTGAAGGGATCGGTGTCGGGCTCATGGCGTTTGCCCTCTGCATCGATATAGACGGTGCGATCGTTTTGGTAGATCAGCCGTTCCTTGGCCCCGATGACGATGAAGCTGAAGTTACCCTCCTCGGAGGTGACGACACTTTCGAAGAGCATGGTCACTTCATCGGGGTAGAGCTTTTTGATCTCCCCGTAGAGGGCGACCGGGGTCAGCTGGTCGAACAGATAGCTGCGGAGCATCACTGTTTCCTGACGACGAAACCGGAGATTCCCAGTTTCTCTTTGACCTCGGGGAGCCTGGCTTTGGCATCGGCATAGGAGCCGTAGGGCCCCACACGTACCTTGACCATCTCTCCGCTCTTGACGATGACCGGTTTGTACCCCTTGGCCTTGATCTTGTCCAGATATTTCTGATTGGGCATCCGTTTGAAGGAGCCGATCTGGATGTAGTAGATCTTCTTCCCGGCGGGTTGCTCGGCTTTGCTTTTCGTCTTGGCCTTCTGCTTGGCGAAGAGCTCGCTGGGGCTGGGTTTTTTCACTTTGGGCTTGGGTTTGGGGGCCGGTGCGGGCTTCTTGGCTGCGACGGGTTTGGGTTTCGGTTTGGTGACGGGGCGGGCCGCTTCCGCTTTGGGGGGCGTAGGCCGACTCGTCTTCGCTTTGGCGCTCGGGGAGGCGGAGGGGGCGATGGGGCTCAGTTCACCGCTTTCGGGAAGGGTCTCTTTGGCGATGGGTTTGAGCTCGTCCGGGATCTCCT
This sequence comes from Campylobacteraceae bacterium, assembly GCA_027002755.1. GTDB lineage: Bacteria > Campylobacterota > Campylobacteria > Campylobacterales > Sulfurovaceae > Nitratifractor. The sequence goes on from JALWZI010000273.1 coordinate 10,647, forward strand.
CGGCGGGCTGGGCCTTGGGCCCTTTGGCTTCCGCTGTCGTCCCCTGGCCGGCGGGCTTGACCACGCCGGTGAGTTCCGTGGTTGCCTCTTCGGAAGTCGTCTCGGGTTCGCTGAAGATCAATTTGGCCAGGAAGACTCCCACGATCA
>JALWZI010000274.1 GCA_027002755.1 Campylobacteraceae bacterium
ACCATCTACAACAACGACCGGGTCTTCGTCCACGAGATCCGCCACACGAAGATCCCGGCGGGCAAACAGCGGCTCATCTATCAGAATGTCCCCAGTTCCCTGATCACCGCCAGTGTGGTTCCAAGTTTCAAAGGACCTTCCGTTACCCTCTACTCCCAGAACTATGTCTACGATCTGGTCAACCTGCAGGCCATGCTCAAAAAGAGCGTCGGCCGGACCGTCTCCTTCTATCCCAACGGCAAAAACCAGCCCCTGAGCAAAGGAGTGCTCCTCAGCGCCCAGAACCCCGTCATGGTCCGTCAGGAGAAGAGCGGCCGGATCCTCGCCCTCGAAAAACCGACCCAGGTGGTTTTCCCCTCCGTCCCTCCCAACATGATCACCCGCCCTAGCCTGATCTGGAACATCGAAACCGCAGAGGGAGGGGATCTGACCGTGGATCTGAAATATCTGGGTACAGGGATCCGCTGGAAAAGCGACTATGTCCTGGATCTCAATCCCAAGGAGAAGAGCATGGATCTGGTGGGCTGGATCACCGTGGACAACCGCTCCGGCGTCAGCTATCCCAATGCCCGCATCACCTGCCTCGCCGGAGAGGTCCATACCGCCGCCACTCCCAGAAAGAACCGGGTCCTCTACAAAGCCATGGCCGAGGCCGTGGCGGTTCCCGACGTGAAAGAGGAGGCCTTCTCAGGCTACCACATCTACAAGATCCCCTTCCGGGAGACCATCGCCGACAAAGAGCAGAAACAGATCCGCTTCCTGGAGAAACGTGCCGTCGGCTACGAGAGCTACGGCCGGGCCGAGGTCGCCTCCTTCCCCCGCAAAGGGGTGCAGAAGCTCCGCTTCCTCAACACCCTGCGTTTCGCCAACACCCGGGCCAACGGCATGGGGATCCCCCTGCCGGCTGGGATCGTGCGGATGTACAGCACCGACAGTGAGGGCAAAACCCACTTCATCGGGGAGAGCCGTCTGGGCAATATCCCGGCGGACGAACCGGTCACCCTCACCATCGGCACCCTCTTCGACGCCACCGGAGAGAAACGCACTACCAAGTATGTCGCCCGGGAGGGGTACCGCAACGTGGTCAGCACCTACACCCTCAACAACCGGGGAAAAACTCCGCTCACCCTCAAAGTCGAGGAGCGTATCCCCACCGTCGGCGGCACGATCCGGCTCAAGAGCAGCTGCAAAGGTCCCTGCTCCGTCAAAAAACTCAGCGCTTTCGTCAGGGAATTCACCGTCAAACTCCCTCCCAAAAAGAGCTACAGCTTCACCTCCGAGTTCGAGGTGATCCGCTAAGGCCCCGAGATGAGCTATCCTGCAAAAGTCGCCCTGGGATTCGCGGCGGGCGCACTGATCGGGATCGTGGCCGGACTGGGGATCTCACTGTTTTCGAGTCTCGGCGCGCCGGTCGAACCCGGCGGGCCCGGGGTCGCTATCGGCAATCTCCTCAGCCTGTTGACGGGCGGCTTCCTCTCGGGAGCCCTCGGCGGCGCGGCGATCGGTAGAGGTTCCCGGCCGATCCTGGGCTACGGACTCGCCTTCATCCCGGTTTTCGCGCTGGCGATGATCTCGCTGCTGGCCTTTATGTGAGGTGGCTGCTATGCATCTGAGCGCCGATATCTTCCAGACCTTCCTCCTGGCCCTCCCGATCGCCTACGCTCTGGCCGGTCTGGTGGGCGGTCTCCTCCTCGGAGCCGGGAGCTCCGGAGCCCTTGCCTCCGCCCGGTCCTTCGGCCTCGGCGCGCTCCTGGCCGGCCTCCTGGCCTGGCTCGCCACCCTTCTCTCTCCCCGTCTGGGCTTCTACGCCGCCCTGGCCGATCCGATCCTCGCCGGCGGCATCGGCGGCTGGCTGCTGGGTCGCTATCTGGAGCGGCAGCCGTGACGCTCTACATCGACGGGGATGCCCTCCCCAATCTCCTCAAACCGATCCTGCTGCGAAGCATCGAGCGTTTGGAGATCCCTACCCGGGTCATCGCCAACAAAAGGATCACGATCGGCGATTCTCCCCATGTCGAATATCTCATCGTGGATCAGGGAGCGGACCGGGCCGATGACCGGATCGTGGAGCTCCTGGAGCCGGGCGATCTGGTCATCACCGCCGACATCCCCCTGGCCGACCGGGTCCTCAGCGCCGGAGGCCACGCCATCGACCATCGGGGCGATCGCTATACGCCCGATAATATCAAAGAACGCCTGGCTCTACGCAATCTCATGGAGGCGATCCGCGAAAGCGGAGAGATCACCCGAGGCCCCAAACCCTTCACCGCCAAAGATGCCCACGCCTTCGCCAACCAGCTCAACCGCTTTTTGCAGGAGCGGCAAAAGTGACTCCGCAGGCACATCCCAAGAGGAGGCGGAACTTCGATCCCGTAATGCAGGATTAAAACCTTTCCTCCCTTTCTCCACCGGAGGATTTGAGTGATAAGCCGGGATCAGAAGATCGACACCCCGGTTTTGGTCGTAAACTTCTCCAGGGCGATGGTTCCCGCGTGGGAGTTGCCGTAGCGGTTGAGTGCCGGTGACCAGACGGCGATGGACATCTTCCCGGGGACCACAGCGGCGATACCTCCGCCCACTCCACTCTTGGCCGGCAGACCCACATGGTAGGCGAACTCGCCGCTGGCATCGTAATGCCCGCAGGTGAGCATCACGGCGTTGATCCGTTTGGCCTTGCTCGCACTGACGAACTCCGTGCCGCTGATGGGATCGGTCCCGCCGAAGGCCAGATAGAGAAAGGCTCTCGAAAGCTCTTCGGCGTTCATCTCCACGGCGCAGTGTTTGAAGTAGGTCATGACCGTGGCGTGCACATCGTTTTCGAAATTGTCGAAACTCTTCATGAGATGGGCCAGGGAGAGGTTTCGGTCTCCGTGTTCCATCTCGGAGCGGGCCACTTCGGTATCGAAGCATATGTCGGGATTGGCCGTCAGGCGGCGGATAAAGCCCAGGATCGCTTCGAGGGTATTGTAGTCGTCTCTGTAGTAGCTGATCAGCGCATCGGTCACCACCAATGCCCCGGCATTGATGAAGGGATTGCGAGGGATCCCCTTCTCGTACTCCAGCTGCACCAGGGAGTTGAATGGATTCCCCGACGGCTCCACCCCCACCCGTTTGTAGAGTTCACGTGAATAGTGCTCCAGCGCCAGGGTAAAGGTGAAGACCTTGGAGATGCTCTGGATCGAAAAGCGCTTCGACGCCTCCCCCACCGAATAGACGCTCCCGTCCCCCAGGGTCAGGCTCATGGCAAACTGCCCCTTCTCCAC
>JALWZI010000275.1 GCA_027002755.1 Campylobacteraceae bacterium
GAGTGAAGAGGGGATTCTTTGATGCGAAACAGCCGTCAAAGAGAGGCGATTTTTTACGCCCTGGCGGCGGTGGGACTGTGGTCCACCGTCGCCTCCGCCTTCAAGATCTCGCTGCGTTATCTCTCGCCTGAATCTCTCCTCTTCTATGCCGCTTTGAGCTCCCTGGTACTCTTCGGATGGCTGCTGTGGCGGCAGGGGAGATTCGACGAAGTCTGGGAACTCTTTCGCCGGTATCCGGGGCGGATTCTGCTCCTGGGGACGATCAATCCGTTCATCTACTATCTGACCCTTTTCCACGCTTACGATCTGCTTCCGGCCCAGGAGGCCCAGGCGATCAACTACAGCTGGGGGGTCCTCCTGGCGCTGCTCTCGGTGCCGATTCTGGGGCAGAAGCTGCGCCGCCGGGATCTCCTGGCAGGCCTGCTCTGTTATACCGGAGTGCTGGTGATCGCCACCCGGGGTGATCTGCTCTCGCTCCATTTCCACAGCCTCTCCGGGGTGCTCTACGCCCTGGCCAGTACACTCCTCTGGGCACTCTACTGGCTCTACAATACCCGGATCAAAGCGGAGCCCCTGCCGCTGCTCTTTCTCAACTTTCTTGTCGGGACGCTGCTATTGAGTTTTTATCTCTTCGTTTTCAAAGACGGGGTGGAGCTTCCCTCGCTCTCCGGAGCTTTTGGCGCGCTCTATGTGGGCCTTTTCGAGATGGGGATCACCTTTCTGCTCTGGCTCAAAGCCCTCAAACTGGCCCACCGAACCGCCACCGTCTCCAACCTGATCTATCTCTCCCCCTTCCTCTCGCTGATTCTGATCCACCTCCTCGTCGGGGAGCCGATCCTCCCCTCCACTCTGGCGGCCCTGGCCTTGATCCTGGGGGGCTTGTGGATTCAGCGGAGTGGCGGAAACCCTTCCTGAATTATATTTTTTAATATCCTTCTAATCTTTTTTTGGTATCTTTAGAGTAAATTTCTTCAGGAAGGCGGAGTCGGGAGTGACTGAGGCAGGGGAGATCCATCACGTGACAGCATCGGAATCGGGACGGTTGGACCGGGTGCTGGCCTCGGCCATGGACCGCAGCCGCAGCCAGGTGGCGAAGCTCATCGAAGCGGGAGCCGTGGAAGTGGAGGGATCGCCCGTCACCCGTCCCAGCTTCAAAGTCGAAGCGGGCGAGGAGATCAGCTACCGGATCCTGGAGGCGCCCAAAAGGGAGAGCCTGCCGGTGGAGTTCGAGGTGGAGGTGCTCTACGAGGATGAGCATTTGCTGGTGCTGAACAAGCCCGCCGGGGTCGTGGTCCATCCCGCCCCCTCGGTGCGGGAGCCGACCCTGGTGGATTGGCTGATCTCCCGAGGCATCTCCCTCTCGACTCTGGCGGGAGAGGAGCGCCACGGTATCGTTCACCGCCTGGACAAGGAGACCAGCGGTGCCCTGGTCATCGCCAAGACCAATGCCGTCCATCAGGCCCTGAGCGAAGAGCTCAAGAGCCGGGAGATGGGGCGCTACTATCTGGCGCTCATCGACCATCCCCTCCGGGAGGATGTGACCGTAGAGGCTCCCATCGCCCGCAATCCCGCCAACCGGCTCAAGATGGCGGTCGTGGAGGGGGGACGCAATGCCCGGACCGATTTTCTCAAACTCGATATGGGGAGAGAGGGGAGCGAGCTGATCGCCGCCCGGCTCCATACCGGTCGGACCCATCAGATCCGGGTCCATCTGGCAAACCTGGGACGCCATATCCTGGGGGACACACTCTACGGCTACCGGGAGCAGAAGCAGGGCAGGATCCCACGGGTCTTTCTCCATGCGGCGCTGCTCTATCTGACCCATCCGGTCCGCAAGGAGCGTCTGGAGATCGCCGCACCGCTGCCGGAGGATATGCAGGCCTATCTGCACAAACACTATACGAGGAGCACCATCGATGAAACCAATCTACCGAATCGTCTACCTGACGAGTTTGCTCGCCGCTTTCCTGGCGCTTAACGGCTGCAGCAAAGCCATCAGTGACGTCACCAGCCTGACCGCGGTCAAGACCGACCTCTCCATGCCGAAGATTGAAGGGGTCAAGACCATCGTCGACCGCACCAGTGTAGGCTTCGAATGGAAACCCATCACCGATAAGCGGGTCGAAGGGATCGATGTCTACCGTGCCCTCGCCACCGGCGGCAAAGAGGAGAAATATCTCAAGATCGCCACGATCCCCAACCGCTACGCCACCCACTTCGTCGATACCACCATCCGCCCCGCCACCACTTACGACTACACCTTCAAGACCTTCGGGGTGCTCTTCGGTTCCGCGCCGGGCCAGATCATCCGGGTCAAGACCGCACCCCCGCTTCCCGCAGTCAACCTGGTCAAGGCCTATCAGCCTGATGCCGGAGTGGTGAAACTTCTCTGGACCCCCCACAGCGATCCGAGGATCGTCGACTATGTCATCCAGCGTCGTCTGGCGGGGAACGAATGGAAATATCTCGACACGGTCAAAGGACGCCTCAGCCCGGAATATATCGACATGTCTCCCGCCAAGGGACACACCTATGCCTATCGGGTGATCGCCCGCAGTGCCGACAGGATCCAGGCGCTCCCCAGCCGGGCCCTGAGCGTCACGATCCGATAGGAGTGCCCGGATGCCTCATCTGATCGTCGATCCCTATGACCGTGGGCGGCTCGACCGGCTCGTGGAGGAGGGAGAGCTCTGCACGATGCGTGCCGTGGCCGAAGATCGCCCCATCGAGCTGCTGGGGATCCGGGAAGAGGGGGAGTTTTTCCTGGAGATCAAGGACCGGGGAGAGGATTGTCTCATCCGAGCCGACAAGATCACCCGCCCGCTGGACAGCAACCGGATCAAACGGGCGCTGAAACGTCTGGCGGAAGCCGCCGATCTGAAGATCCGCCACTCCAACATCGCTCTATCTCCCACCAAACCTCCCATCGCCGCCGAGTACGACAAGAAGATCCGGGACTTCGAGTCGCCGAACTTTCCTCTGGAAAAGGTAGCGTTGGAAGTGGGCTTCGGCAGCGGACGGCACCTGCTCTGGCAGGCCAAAGCGCATCCCGATACCCTCTTCATCGGAATCGAGATCCACACCCCTTCGGCTCAGCAGGTCCTCAAGCAGATCGAACTCCAGGGGCTCACGAATATCTGGGTGGTCAACTACGACGCCCGGCTGCTGCTGGAGATGCTTCCTTCCAACCGCCTGGAGGCGATCTATGTCCATTTTCCGGTCCCCTGGGACAAAAAACCCCATCGCCGGGTCATC
>JALWZI010000276.1 GCA_027002755.1 Campylobacteraceae bacterium
GCTGCATTTCGCAAGCCGCCTGGAGATGGCACTGCTGCATACCGGCAAAGAGCAGGTGGAGCTGGATCTGGGCTTCTCTCTCAAGGCCAGAGATGAGGTGACCCGTCGGTACTGGAAGGGGGTCCGGAGTCAGGAGGGAACTGTCAAACTCCAATCCCTGGGCCTGCAGGGGATCCGGGACCTGGCGGCGATGCAGGAGGAGCAGCTGCGGATCCAGAAAGAGCTGGCAAAAGCCACGGCAGCCGACGACGATATCGCCATGCAGAAAGCGATCCTGGCCCTGCAGGCGCTTAACGGCCGCTGGGTTCAGGTCTACAACGATCTGCTGATCCCCGGTAAGACCCGCCTGCTGGTGGATGAGACACTCGATGCAGCCAAAACGAGCCGCCTGAAACTCGATCTCACCTATACCGGCAAGCCGCTCCAGGGCAACGCTATGTCGGCGATGATCGAACTGATGGCCCATGCGGACCGTCTGGCGGAGGGGAGTTTCGAGCTCACTCTCGAGAAGGAGCTGGCTCGCAAACTCTACCCCAACGCCGTCTTCGTCCTCGATTCCATGGTCTCCAAAAATATGGCGACACTCAACGAGGGGCTTTACCGGCTCAAAGGGGAGATCAAAGAGGGCAGGATCATCATCAACGGGACCCGGTACGCTCCCCAGGAGCTGATCATGATGATCCTCATGTAGCGAATGTGCGCGATCTTCGGTATCCTGGGATCCTATGATCCCGAGAAAGCCCGGCAAGCCTTCGACCGGCTCAGTCACCGGGGACCGGATGACAGCCGCCTGCTGCTAAAAGATGCGGGAGCCTGGGGTGTACACCGCCTGGCCATCGAATCGGCAGGTGAAGCGATGGCCCAGCCTCTGGAGGATTCGGGCGAAATAATTCTCTTCAACGGGGAGATCTACAACTACCGGGAACTGGCGGCAGAGCTGGGCATCGAAGCGGAGTCGGAGAGCCGGGTCCTGCTGGCGGCCTGGCGGCAATGGGGAGCCGATTTTGTCCGGCGGCTTCGGGGGATGTATGCCATTGCCGTGATCGAAGCTGAAAAGGGCAGGGTGCATCTTTTCCGGGACCCGGCGGGCAAAAAGCCCCTTTTCTATCTGATCCGTCCGGACTTCATCGCCTTCGCCAGCGAAGCCAAAGCCCTCTACGCCCTCAAGCCCTTCTTCCTCGAACGTCGCCATCTGGTCCAGTACCTGGGCTACCAGTCCACTATCGCCCCCCATACCCTCGATCGGGAAGTGTGCAAGCTGGAACCGGGGGGGCGGATCGAGCTTTTGCTCGATCCGGATGGAAGATGGAAGATGGAAGATGGGAAATGTCCCAAAAGCAATTCGGTTCCTCACTCCTCACTCCTCATTCCTCACTCGCCAGACGATCCCTGGCTCTCAACCCCCATTCTCTACCGGGACGAAGGGAGTGCCGCAGCGGCAGTGGGCTCTGCGCTGAGGGAGGCGGTGGCTTTCCGTATTCCCCCCAAAGTCCCCTGGGGCGTTTTGCTCAGCGGCGGGCTGGACTCCTCTTTGGTGGCGGCGTTGGCGGCCAAGCGAAGCACAGAACCGATCCGGACCTTCAGCATCGGCTACGAGGGGTACGCAAACTACGACGAGCGCCCCTGGGCGGAGCGGACCGCCCGTCATCTGGGGGCGGAGCACCGCGCCTACGCTTTCGGAAAGCGGGAGTTTTTCGAGACCCTGGAGGCGCTGTTGCCGCTGCTGGACGAGCCGTTGGGGGATCCGGCGATGATCCCGCTTTTTTTTCTGATGCGGCAGGCGGCGAAGGAGGGGATCCGGGTGCTGCTGGGGGGTGAGGGGAGCGACGAGCTCTTTCTGGGCTATCGCACCTACCGGGAGTACTACGCCGTGGAGAAGGCGCGAGAGCTCCCCTACCGCAACTGGCTGCGAAACTATTTTCACAAACACTACTCCGAAAACCGGGAGTGGGAGTGGTACAAGCGGGCCTGGGAGGATCAGCCGATCTTCCGCTCCACGGCGGAGCTCTATACCGATCTTCAGATTAACCGGCTCTTGAAACAGAATGTCAGAGACGGGCAGAACCTGGAGGCGATTCGCCCCTGGCTGGAGCGTTTCGAAGCCTCGGAGCGTTCCCATCCCGCCGACTGGTACAGTTATCTCGATCTGAAGGTGATGTTGGGGGAGGTCTATCTGGTCAAGCAGGACCGGGTCAGTATGGCCGCCGGGATCGAAGCCCGCTCCCCCTTTCTGGACCGCCGGGTGATCGAAACCGCCTTCGCCGTCGATCCGCAGCTGCGCTTCGAGACCGCCTCCAAAGGGCTCCTCAAAAAGGTGGCCGAGTCCTACCTCCCCTCGGAGATCGTCCATCGCAAAAAAAAGGGACTCAACTACCCCTTCATCGAATGGATCCTGGAAGAGGGCGGCGTCGAAACGCTCTGGAGAGTCCAGCGAAAGACGGGACTTTTTCGGGAAGAGCAGCTGAGGTTCCTGACGTCGCGAGCCGACCGGGGCAAATTCCGCCAGCACCTCTTCCCGCTCTATCTGCTGGCGAGGTGGATGGAACTCAAGTTAGGAATGAGGGGAGAGTGGGTAGTACTTAGTGGGTAGTGTGCAGAAGAGAAGATGACCTTACGCAATTACTACTGAATCGAACGTTTTGCCGACATTTGTCATTCCGGGCTTGACCCGGAATTCAGGCCTCAAATGTCTAGTGTGCCGTCATCCCGAATCAAGTTCGGGATGACGGTATTGTCTCTTTGGGGTTTTCTTAGAAACCTCTATTCAATAATCTACCCACTACCCACTACGCACTACTCGCTTTTTTTCAAAATCCTCGGCAGCGTGATCCCGGTCTGCTGCTGGTATTTCCCCCGCCGGTCGGCGTAGGTGGTTTCGCAGGGTTCGTCCCCCTGGAGGAAAAGCACCTGGGCGATCCCTTCGTTGGCGTAGATCTTGGCCGGCAGGGGGGTGGTGTTGGAGATCTCGATGGTGATGTGTCCCTCGAAGCCGGGTTCGAAGGGGGTGACATTGACGATGATGCCGCAGCGGGCGTAGGTGCTTTTGCCCAGGCAGATGGCCAGCACGTCGGGGGGCATGCGGAAATACTCCACGGTGCGCGCCAGGGCGAAGGAGTTGGGGGGGACGATACAGATATCCCCTTTGAAATCGACGACATTGTTCTCGCTGAAATCCTTGGGATCCACCACCTCGGCGTTGATGTTGGTGAAGATCTTGAACTCGTCACTGACCCGGATATCGTAGCC
>JALWZI010000277.1 GCA_027002755.1 Campylobacteraceae bacterium
AGGTCATCTCCCCGGTCTTCGCCGGAACCCTGGCCACTATCGCCGTCCTCTTCCCGCTGATGTTCGTCGGGGACTTCCCCCAGCATATCTTCCGCCCCCTCATCGAGACCCTGATCATCGCTCTGCTTGTGAGCTACTTCCTCTCCATCACCTTCATCCCCAAGCTCTCCGCCTGGCTCTACAAAAACGGCACCGGCAAGACCAGGATCGAGCAGTGGTTCGAAAAACTCTATGAAAACACCATTGGCAGACTGGTCACCCCCTACATCGGGATCCTCAAATTCTCCAACGGCAAATGGTGGGCACTGCGCCGAATGTTCCTGACCGCTCTGGTCGTCCTCACCCTGATACTGAGCCTCAAAAACGTCATGCCCCTCATCGGCAAGGATGTCATGCCCCCCATGGATACCGGCATCATCAAGGCCCAGATCGCCTTCAGCGCCAACGAAAACGTCGAGACCGCCGAGAAGAAACTGCAGCCTTTCCTGCAGTGGCTGGACAAACAGCCCTGGCTGGTGCGAAGCTCCATCGCCTTCGGCTCCGAACCGGGCGTGCTGAGCCTGGGCAGCGGGAACCTCCCCACCGAAGCCACCATCACCATCACCGCCGTCAACCGCTTCGAGCGCAAACAATCCATCTGGCAGCTCGAAGACGAGATCCGGGACCACCTCTCACTCCTGCCGGGGTTGAAACGGGATGATGTCTTCGACTTCGGCGCTACGGCCCTCTCGACCATCAAAGCGCCTCTCGATATCCGCCTCAAATCCAGCGACTATGAGCATCTGCCCTCCAAATCCAAAGAGGTCCTGGCCGCCATCAAGGATATCAAAGGCCTCACCTCCGTCTCCACCAGCTGGGATCGAGACTTCAGTGAGATCGAGCTGCGTATCGACAACAACAAAGCCCTCAGCTACGGCATCACCCCGCTGCAGATCATCTCCCAGATCCCTCTGCACGGTGCCGTGGCCTCCCTGGCGGCCAACTTCACCTCCATGAAGACCCAGTTCGTGCGGATCTACCTCAAGGGCAAGTTCAGCCAGAACATCCAGACGCTCAAGATGCTTCCCATCTCCACCAAATTCGGCGAAGTACCCCTGAGCCAGTTCGCTACGATCAAACCCCACCTGGTCCCCGCCAAGATCGAGCGGGACAAGATGCTCTACAGTGTCGATGTCAACGGCTATCGGGCCAAACGCCCCGTCACCCACATCACCGAGGATGCCGTTAAGGCGCTGCAAAAGGTCAATACCGACGGCTATATCGTCACCCAGGAGGGGGACATCGCCCAGCTCAACGACAGTTTCAAGCGGATGATCAAAGCCATCGGCTTCGGGGTCGTGATCCTGCTGATGGTGCTCATCGCCATCTACGAATCGGTGCGGCTCTCGCTGATCATGATCCTTGTATTGCCGCTCTCGATGATCGGGGCGGCCTGGGGAATGCTGATCTTCCACAAACCCAGCTGTATGCCCTCGATGGTGGGACTGCTGCTGCTCTTCGGGATCATCATCAAAAACGCCGTCCTGCTCATTGACTTCTACAAAGAGTATGAAAAAGAGGGCAAGACCCCCTTCGATGCCGCCATCGAGTCGGTACGGGTACGCTTCCGCCCCGTCATGATGACGGCCTTCGGTACCATCGCCGGGATGATCCCCATCGCCCTGGAGCAGGCCGTGGGCCTGGAGCGCCTCTCTCCCCTGGCCGACGTGGCCGTGGGCGGACTGCTGGTCGGTACGCTGCTGACGTTGGTCTATGTGCCGCTGTATGCCTACGCCACCGATCCGAGGAACAAAAAGACCAATCCTATCGAGAAGATCGAGGAGGCGATATAGAACAGGCATTGGGCATTGTGAAGCCGCAAGCGGCCTCGGCATTATGATTTGCTTCGCAAATCGGCATTGAGTGATTCCGCAAAATGCCGCGGCCAAAGGCAGCGCATTGCCGATTAGCGTAGCGAATCTCCCTGCCTACTCTCGGACGAAAAAGGAATCCAAAATGCCCGACACTCCCCAACAATACGACGCCTGCCACGTGATGGACGAAGGAGAGATCCTCAACCCTCAGCGCACCGATCTTCCGCTGCACGAGGCGGTGCTCTACGGTGACCGGGTGCTGACGGCCAAGTTATCCAAACGCCTCAGCTGCGCCATAAGGCACCTGCCGATCCGCCTGCGCTTCCGTTACAACCGCTCCACCGAAGAGGCCATCGACATGGGCATCGCCAAAGACCCCACCCTCGTGCTGGACGGCGAAATCTTCCTCGAAGGGCTGGTCAGCGCCGAAAGTATCACCCGGGCTTTCGAAGATTTTCTGAACCGGAACCGACGGTAGAAAGGTTATTCTTTGGTCGATTTACCTACGGTTTAAGATAACATATCAAGATATCAAGATGAAAGGAAAGAGATGGAACCCAGGTTGCTCACAATAGAGTTTGAAAGATCCTATAATGGATCATCCACCACTTCCAAAGGAGTACACAATGAATGACACCGCTGCGAAAAAGCTCATCATCATCGGAGCCGGTTTCGCCGGTCTGCGGGCCCTCTACCGTCTCGATCCCTACCGCCGCCACTTCGCGATTACGGTGGTGGACCGCCACGACTACTCACTGGAGCGTCCGGCACTGCCGGAGGTCGCCATGGAGAACAAACCCGTCGAGGGCGTTCATATCCCCACACCGCCCCAGTTCAAAAAGCACGGCGCCGCTTTCGAGCAGGGAGAAGTGAGCCGTATCGATCCCCAGGTACAAAAGGTCATCCTGAAAAGCGGCAAGGAACTCGATTACGATTATCTGATTATCGCCGGCGGTGCCGTCAAGGACTACGACGCCATCAAAGGGTATCGGGAGTACGGCTATTCGGTCTGTGACGACACCGAAGCCCAGCGGCTGCATGAGCGGCTCAAGAGTTTCGAAGGGGGTGCCATCGTCACGGGAGCCGCCCGGAGCGAATTCGGTCATCGGGTCGAGGCCCCCGACCTCAAAGCTCCCTGCGAAGGCCCCATCGGGGAGGTGATGTTCATGATGGATCATCGCCTTCGCAAAGAAGGCAAACGGGACAAAAGTTCTATCAGCGTCTTCTCCCCTTCGGAGATCTTCTTCGAAGACGTGGGGGACAACGCCCGCAATCCCGTCGCCAAATTGATGCAGGAGCACGGCATCACCCTCACGACCGGCAAGGAGCTGACAGAGATCACCGCCGACAAGGTGCTCTTCGCCGACGGCAGCTCCATGCCCTGCGATCTGGCCATCATCATTCCCCCCTACAAGGCCCCGACCTATATCGCCGAGAGCGGTCTGGGGGATGATAAGGGCTGGGTCCCCACCGATCGAAATATGAGGCATCTGGACTACGACAACATCTACGCTATCGGGGACATCAATGCCCTGGCCCAGCCCAAGCTGGGCCATGTGGCCATCAACCAGGCCGACGTAGCCGTTGCCGCCATCGCCCTGGCCGAGGGGCTCAGTGACAAAGAGATCCCCTTCAATCCCGAGGTCTTCTGCATCATGAACATGGGAGGCCACGAAGCGATCCTGATCTACTCCAATGCCCTCTACGGCGGTGAGTACGATATGGCCTGGCACTCCTCTATCGCCAAACTGATGAAGCTCAGTTTCGATGCCGAATACCACTACACCCATGGCCATATGCCGCCCGATTTCGCTGTGGAGATGCTGGAGGATCTGCTTCGCCATTTCGGAAAAGCCAAATAAATTGAGCCTGACTGAAATAGATTTACTTACTGTTAAGTAAGTAGTATGTAAGATAAGTTTCTACAAGACGTACAAGGATGACAATGAACTTTGATGACTACCTGCGCAGTTTCGACTACGACGAGCGCAAGGCGATGAAGATCCAACTGCCTGAAATGTTCGAGCTCTACGCCGCAGGCAAAGCCAAGGTGATCGACATCCGATTCAAGGAGGAGTACGAAGCCTGGCACATCGGCTTCGGAGAGCACATCCCTCTCAACGAACTCCCCGATCGTCTGGACGAACTGGACAAAAACAAGACCATCGTCACGATGTGCCCCCACTACGACCGGGCAGAGATCGCCCGGCTCTTTTTGAAGCTAAAGGGCTTCGAGGCCCGCTACCTCACCGACGGAATGCTCGGCATCGTCGACTACCTGCGGGGAGATCGGGCGAAGAACTATATGGAGAAGATTCGATAGATATCGAGGGCATTGGAATCCGCTTTGCGGATCGGCATCAGGCATTAAGTTGCCTTCGGCAACGGCATTATGTGCGGACTTTCCGCCAAAAATCGTAACACGTAACACATAGCACTTAACACATAACACACAAAACAAGGAGCAAAAAATGAACACTTTCCCCCTCAACATCGTCCCCAGCGAAATGAAAAACATGCGCATCGATATCGAAGAGTTCATCGAGCTCTACAACAAAGGCGAAGCGGAGCTCATCGACATCCGCGTGCCCTTCGAGACTAAGGTCTGGCAGGTCAACTTCGGTCTGCAGATCCCGGCGCCCGAACTCCCCGAACGTCTCGACGAGCTCCCCAAAGAGAAGCTCCTGGTCGTCGCCTGCCCCAAGAGCGACCGCTCCAACATGGCCCGCACCTACCTCGCCTCCAAAGGTTACAACGTCAAATATCTCGTCGGAGGTCTGCTGGGGCTCATGGATCGCCTCAAGGGCGGCAAAGCCAAAGATCTGAAGCTCTGAGACAATGAGCACACCGGAGCTGATCCACTACGGGATCTACTTCCTCCTGACCCTGGGGCTCTCGACGCTGTTTGCCATGGGAGGAGTGGGCTCGGCCATCGTGTTGGTGCCCACCTTCAATATGATGGGGATGCCCCTGAACCTCGCCAAGGCGATCGGGCTTTTTATCAACAGCTCCTCCACGATCACCGCTTCGGTGATGAACTTCTTCCGGGGGGTGCTCGATATCCGCTTCGCCCTGCCGCTGGTCATCGCCATTTTGATGGCCACGCCCCTGGGAGCCTGGAGCTCTCAATTTGTCCCCGTGGTCGTGGTCAAATGGATCCTGGTCGCTTTCCTCATCACCGCGGCGATTCTACTGCTCTACACCAAGCGGGAGACCAAGGTGGTCTACGACAAAGCCTGGATCCTTTTTCTCATCGGTTTCGTCGTGGGGATCACCTCGGGGATGATCGGTGTGGGGGGCGGAGCGCTGATCATGCCGCTGCTGATTTTGCTGGGCTTCGATGCCAAAAAGGCCGCCTACGCCGTGAGCTTCATCATCCCCTTCTCCTCTTTGGGGGCCTTTTTCACCTATCTGAGCTTCGTGCAGATGGACTGGGTGCTCCTAGGCGTCGTGACCGTCGCGGCGGTGCTGGGGGGCTATCTGGGGGACTTCATCATGCACTACCGCCTCACCCCCGCCCAGGTCAAGAAGCTCATTGCCGTGCTCCTGCTGCTGCTGGCGGCCAAAATGATCATGGGGCTTCTGAAGCTTCACTTTTAAAGGATAAACAATGATGCATATCATGAAAAAGATCGCCGACTGGATCGTCGAACACGAAGCCAAAGAGGCCGAAAGCTGCTCCATTCCCGACGAGATCATCGACGAGTGGCTTCAGACCATCGAAGAACGTAAAAATCGGATGGAGGAGAAGGGTCATACCCATTCCGAGCAGTATGAAATGCTGCTGGATCTGGAAAAGCGAGTCAAAGAGATCAAAGAAGCGCGGAAGCGGAAATGTCGCCGAGACGATCGCTGACCTAGAAACATCATATCCAGATATTTTGATACAATATCCAGACAAATCCAATCCCTAAGGAGAAATCATGCAAACCCCAACCCCTGAAATGGTCGAAAAGATGATGCTGGAGAAGTTCGGAGAGATCCCCGAAGCGATCGAAGCCGCCAAAGCGGTCGATCCTTCCTTTCTGGTGGAGCAGGCTATGAGCTCCAGAATGGGAACCATGAGCGAAAAAAACGCCCTCGATCCCAAGACCACCACGATGATCTTCCTCGCCGCAGCCCTGGCCACCGGCAGCGACGAGTGCCTCGAGGTCAACACCTCCGCCCTGCTCAAGATGGGTGCGAGCAAAGAGGAGATCCTCTCCGTCGTGCGGATCGTCCGCCATGCCGCTTTCAGCAAAGTGGTCGGCGATGCCAAAACAGTCTTCGACCTCCTGCGCTGATCGATGCTCGAAACCCTGACCGCCTGGCTGGGGGCCCACGGCCTGCTTTCCATCCTGGGAGCCCTGGGAGTGGGCGTCATCACCGCCATGGCCCCCTGCTCCATCGTCACGCTGCCCCTGCTGGTGGGCAGTGCCGTGGCTCTCAGCGGCGATCTGCAAACTCCGGGAGCCAAGAAGCGCTTCGTCATCCTCTTTTCGCTTCTTTTTGTCCTGGGGCTGGTTCTGAGCTTTTCGATCCTGATGCTCCTGACGGCAAAGATCGGCCTGCTGCTATCGGTCGCCCCCCTCTGGGCCGATCTGCTGGCGGCGTTGGCTACCTTCGTCGTGGCCGCCTATGCCATGGGGTGGCTGGGCGGAGGCATCGACAAGCAGCGCCTCGCCGAGAGGCTGCTGCGCTTCCGGCTGCTCGGGGCGCTGATCCTGGGGATGATCTTCGGCCTGGTGAGCACACCCTGCGCCTCAGCACCCCTGGTGGCCATCATCACCGTCGCCGAAAGCGCGGGTTGGGTGCATGCCTATTTGCTGGTGCTCAGCTTCGCCCTGGGGCACGCCTCGCTCCTGCTGGCGGCGGGGATTTCGGTGGGCTTCGCCGAAAAGGTCGCAGGCAACCGTCTCACCGGGCGGATCAGCCGGTTCGTCAACGGCTTTTTCATCCTGATGCTGGTGGGGATCGGAGTCTATTTTCTCTACCGGGCCTGGCAGATGATTTGATCGATACAAGGAGTTTTCTATGAAAAAAACGATGATTTTATTGAGTATGTTTCTCGGATTGAGTTTCGGTGCTTTCGCGGCCGAAGAGGAGATGCTGCCGGCTACCCCCTACGCCCAGATCCCCGTCATGGGAGCCAAGATGATCGAATTCGGCGCCACCAGCTGCCGCAGCTGCCAGGCGATGGATCGACTGCTCTACAGTCTAAAGCAGGAAAACCCCACACTGCCGCTCTTTTTCGTCAATGTGATGAAGGATCGGGAAGCCGCGGCGAAGTTCCGCATCCGGATGATTCCGACACAGGTCTTCATCGACAAGACCGGCAAGGTCGTCGCTACCCATATCGGTCTGCTTAACCGGGAAGAATTGCTGCAGCGGCTCCAAAAATACGGGATAGTGCAATAATGTTACAATCACCCATAACTCGGGACGATGAAAGGAAACGATGCGTCGATACCTGATCCTCTTTACTCTCCTTCTCACGGCAGGGATTGGAGCCTGGCTCCTCTACAACCGTCTCTACCTCCCCCGCCATCGCTATCACATCGTCACCCCCCGTGAAGGAAATCTGAGCCAAGAGGTCTTCGGCGTCGGCCGGCTGGAAGCAACCCAGACCTATACCCTCACCGCCCCGGAGGGCGGTACCCTCCTCAAGCTCACCGCCCGGCTGGGGGACCGTGTCCGACAGGGGCAGCCATTGGGTCAGACCGATCCGGTGGACCTGCCCTCCAGAATCGAGGCTGCCAAACTCGAAGTGCAAAAGAGCGACCTGCTTGCCAAAGCGGCCCGGGAGGATCTGACGGCTCAGGAGGCACGGGAGAGTCTGGCGGAAAAGGAGTATCGACGCTTCAAGAGGCTGCGCCGGAACAACTCCGCTTCCCAGGAACAGCTCGACAAAGCCTTCAGCGATTACAACGCTTCCGTCGCCCAGACCCGCGCCGCCCGTCTGAACCTCCAGGCTGCTGAGAAAAATGTGGCCATCACCCGGGCCAATCTTGCCGGCCTTCAGACCCGTCTGGAGCGCACCCGACTGCTCAGTCCTGTCGACGGAACGGTCGTCGCCCAGAAAGCAACGGTGGGTCAAAGCGTTCTGCCCAATCAGGCGATCCTGCAGATCGTCGACCCGAAAGACCTGCGAATCGTCGCTACGATCGATGAGCGGCTGAGCGGCGATCTGAAGGTAGGAGAGAAGGCCCGCCTCACCCTGCGCTCAAAACCGGGAGAGATGTTGAACGGAACCGTCAGCCGCATCGATCCCCAAGCCGATCCGGTGACGCTTGAAAAACAGGTCGAAATCACCCTTGCCACACTCCCCACCCGGTGGAGCCTCCACGAAGAGGCGCAGGTGTGGATACGAACCGGGACGCTCCGACACGCGATCCTCGTACCTGTCCAGGCGCTGGTCTATCGCCGAGAGGGAGTCGGGGTCTGGACCCTTCGCGACGGCAAAGCCCATTTGCACCCCGTGCGGCTCCTGGGCAGCCGGGGAGACCGGGCCGCTCTCTCCGGCATCGACACCGATACCCCCGTCATCCTCCCTACTCCCCATACGGCACCCTTGGCCGAAGGGGTGCGCATCCTGCGGAGGCGTTGATGATCTCTCTGGCCCGCAAGGATGTGGCCCACAGCCTGGGCAAATTCATTGTCACCGCCATGGGAGTGGGGATGCTTCTGGGGATCGTGCTCATCATGATCGGCGTCTATCGGGGAATGATCATCGATGCCCAGGTGCTCCTCGACGACGTGGGGGCCGATCTCTGGATCGTCCAGCAGGAAACCCTGGGACCCTTCGCCGAAGCCTCCCGTCTCCACGAAGATCTGCGTGAGAGCGTCCAGAGTATGGAAGGAGTCGCCGCCGCCGAAGCGCTGACCTTCCAGAACCTCCAGCTTCCTGCCAAGCCGCTGCCGGTGCGGGTAGTGGCGGTAGGATACGATCCCCTGGGGGCCATCTCGCCGCTCAACCCGGATCGGCTCATCGCCGGCCGCCCTTTGCGGCGCCAGCACTACGAGATGGTCCTCAGCGACAAGACCGGCTACCGGGTCGGCGACGTCATCCCCCTGCAGCGCCATCGCTACACTGTCGTGGGCGTCACCCACGGCACGGTCAGCAGCGGCGGTGATCCGCTGGTCTTCGTCTCTCTCAAGGACGCCCAGGAACTGCAGTTTGCCTACTCCAACGAACGGATCCGCCAGGACCGGGCCCGGGGGATTGCAGCCCACGACACCCATCTGGTCAACACTATCATCGCCCGTCTCCACCCCGGCTACAATACTCCTGCCGTCGCCAGCCAGATCGCCGCGAGCCTGCACAAAAGCATCTACACCGACACTCAGGAGCGTACGATTCTGACGAAAAACCTCATCAAGATGGCTTCCAAACAGATCGGAATGTTCACGGTGATCCTGGTCATCGTCTCTACCATCATCATCGCCCTGATCATCTACACCATGACCCTGGAGAAGCTCAAGATCATCGCCATCATGAAGCTCATCGGCCTTCCCAACAGGGTCATCATGCGGATGATCATGGAGGAGACTCTCTGGCTGGGGCTGCTGGCCTTTGCCTTTGCACTGCTTTTTGCCCATGGAATCTACGACAAGTTCCCCAAGCGGGTGGTGCTGCAAAATCCCGACGCCCTGCGGCTCTTTGTCGTGGTCTTCGTCGCGTCGGTGCTGGCCTCCCTGGCCGGGATCCACAAGGTGATCAAAGCCAAACCTGCCGAGGCTCTGGGGGGATGAGATAATGAAAGAAACGGCCATTCATGTCGAAAACCTGGTCAAAGAGTTCGGATCAGGCGAGAGCCTGGTGCGGGTGATCGAAAGGGCCACCTTCAGCGTCTACAAAGGGGAGCTGGTCGCCCTGGTCGCCCCCAGCGGCGCGGGAAAAACCACGCTGCTTTTGATGATCGGCTGTGTGTTGGAACCAAATTCGGGAACGATCCGACTGGGAGAAGAGACCGTTTACGACAACGGCTGGACGATCCGGGATACCCGCCGCATCCGCCGCAGCGAAATCGGCTTCATCTTCCAGCAGCCCCATCTGATCCCCTTTCTGAACATCCTCGAAAATGTCACCCTCATCCCTCTCACCGACGGAGTGCCTGCCAAAACGGCGGAGCGAAAGGCGATGGAGCTGTTGGAATATTTCGAGATCGCCGACAAGGCCCGCAGCGAACCGGCCCAGCTCTCCGGCGGTCAGCAGCAGCGCGCCGCCATCGCCCGGGCCCTGGCCAACAATCCGCAGATCATCCTGGCCGACGAACCCACCGCGGTGCTGGATCAGAAACGCTCGGTGGATGTGGTAAAACTGCTCAAAAAGATCGCCCAGGAGCAGAATGTCGCCGTCATCATGGTCACCCACGACGAAGCGATGCTCCCCCTGGTGGATCGGATCCTGACGATCCGGGACAAAAAAGTGGTGGAAAAGCCCCTGAGCTCTGAAGGAGCGATCGTATGAAAAAGCGTTATCTGAACGTACCAAAGGAGACCGACAATGCTCACCCGCCTCGCCCAGCGTAAAAACCGCTTCATCCGCAGCGACAATATCGCCTTCGCGATCCTGCCTCTGGTCCTGCTGCCCCTGCTGCCCCAGGTCTGGCTGCTCTATGCCCATCACGACTGGTTCCTCTCTCATCGGGACATCATCATGACCCTGGACATCGCCTATATCGTTCTGGCACGGCTGCTCCTGCTCGACACCGCCATCTACATCTTCAGCCACATCAAACGCCATTTCCACATCGCTCTGCTCCATGTGGTGATGCTCTATCTGGAGGTGACGGTGATCACGATCTTCTTCTATGCGGTGATCTACTGGTTTTTCGAC
>JALWZI010000278.1 GCA_027002755.1 Campylobacteraceae bacterium
AGGTAAAGCTCTCCGTGGCCGTCTCGCCCACGGCCAGTGCATCGGCGGCAGCCTGGTCGGCCACGTAGGTATAGCTGCCGTCGGCGTTGAGGGTCAAGGTGCCGTAGGCGCCCGTCAGTGCAGCGCCGACGGTGCCTGCCGCACCGCTGCCGCTCCCGGCACCCGTGCGAATTGCCGTCACACTCAGAGTGTCACCCTCGGGGTCACTGTCGTTGCTCAGGACATTGCCCGTGGTACTCGTATCTTCCTGGATACCTTGAAGATCGTTCTGGGCGATCGGAGCCTGATTGTGGTGCGATCCAACCATCCCACGACCAAACAAAACTCTCTCGGACAAATCCAAATGCCCCCCTACGGAGGGAGTGGATTCCTCCACCAGAATCCGATCGGAAAACTCATCCGAAATTTTCAAAGAAAAAGTGGAGATCTCCGGTGCATACTCTCCGGTATTCTCATCGAAAACATCGTGATACTCCGTCGTAGGCGGAAAGTGATGTTTATGAGGCTGTTGGTGATGATTCGGCGTAAAAGTCTCCTCTTCTGTCACCGAAGTGAGAGCCGTTTCGCCGCTTTCCTTCTCCCCTTCTTCTTTTCGGGCAAACCGCAGAGCATCAGGAACGGGAAGGCCGGCAGCATTCACCACGATCTCACCCGAGAAAACAGGATCACCCGGATGGATCTCCCTGAGATTCCCCTCCACATCTTTGGCATAATAGAGACCACTCAATTCTTTCAGAAAACTGATGATTTTTTTCATGACACACTCCTGCGCATTCACCGCTCCGTAAAGCCCTTTTATATCATTCCACAAATCTCTTCAATTCTTTTGTGGCTTTACCTTTCTATTTTATCTAAAAAAATATTCAGGTTTTCAATGAAAAGTAAATAATGGGGAGTGTTGCCGACTCAATGACACCGAGCGGTCTGAAACGACGGAGTGTTTCAGCGCTCAGTGAATGTGTACTCTTTGGCCCGAAGGATCGGTTTGAGGATATAGTCGAGAACCGTCTTTTTCCCGGTCATGATATCGACATTGACCGTCATTCCCGGGATGATCTTGAGGGGTTTCTCCTTGCTTCCCAGGTAGTTCTTGTCGGTTTTGATATGGACGATATACCAGGCCCTGTCTTTTTCGTCCTTGGTCGTATCGGCGCTGATATGGACCACCTTGCCCTCCAGGGACCCGTAGATGGCGTAGTCATAGGCGGAGACCTTGACCACCGCTTTCTGACCGGGGTAGATGAAGGCGATATCGGAGGGTTTGATCTTGACCTCCAGCCAGAGTTTGTCGTCGGTGGGAACGATCTCCACCAGATCCTCTCCCGGTTTGATGACACCGCCTACGGTGTGGATATTGAGCTTCTGCACGATCCCTTTGATGGGAGAACGGACGATGGTCCGGGTCACTTCGTCCTTCAAAGCGAGGTAGCTCTGTTTGGAGCGCAGCAGTTCTCCCTCCACCTCATTGAGCTCCTCCTTGGCCTTGTTGCGGAATTCCGCCCGGGTCTCGTCCATCTTGTGCCCGATCTCCCGGATGGCGGAGGCGATCTTGGGCAGGGAGTTCTGGGCGCTGTGAAGCTCCTCGAGGATCTTGCTCTGCTCCCGCTGCAGGTGCATAAGTTCCACCCGGGACTTGACACCCTGCTTCACCATGGGGCGCATGATGGCAATCTCCTTGGCCATGAGGTCGGCGGTGCGGTTGAGATCGGCAATCCGCTGGCGGGTCTCGGTCTCGGCGTGCTCCTGCTGGCTCTTCTGTTCCTGCAATGCTTCGAGTCGGGAGCGGAGCTCACGCTGGCGGCTTCGGTAGAGGCTCATTTCGTTTCGATAGAAATCGAAATCGCCGCTGTGCCGGGTACGATTGACATCAAAGGGAACCCCCCGGGCTTCAGCGGAGAGCCGGTCACGCTTTGCCGCCAACTCATGGATCTTGATCTCTGTCGCCTTCATCTGGGCCCGAGCCTTCTCGTTTTCGATCTTCAGCAGAGGCGTCCCCTTGTCCACGCTGTCGCCTACTTTGACCAGGATCGCCTTGACCAGCCCCCCCTCGAGGTTCTGGACCACCTGGTTGTTGCCGCTGGGAACCACCTCGCCCTCACCCCGGGTGATCTCGTCCACTTTGGCCACGGAGGCCCAGATCAGGAATCCGATCACGGCCACGGTCCAGAAATAGATCGCATAGCGGATCCTGTGGGGCGTATGCTCCGTGAGCGCCTCCCCGAGGCTGTCCATGTACTGCTGATCGTGTTCGCTGAGCTTACGATGCATGGCCGCCTCCCTGACTGAGTCGCTTGAGCACTTCTTCCCGCGGCCCGTCCAGATAGACCTGCCCTTCGTGCATGACGATGACCCTCGGGGTTAGGTTCAGCAGAGCGAACTTCTGGGTGATCATCAGAACCGTCCGACCTTTCAGAACCGGTCCCAACGCCTTGAGTATCCGGCTTTCGCTGAGCTGATCCAGCGCGTTGGTGGGTTCGTCCAGGAGCATGATCGGCGCGTCGCTGATGAGCGCCCTGGCCAGGCCGATACTCTGACGCTGACCGCCGCTGAGCCCCTGCCCCCGCTCGCCGATGGGCATGTTGTACCCCTGGGGATGGCGCCGAGCAAACTCGTCCACCCCGGCGATCCGCGCCGCCTCCAGAATCCTCTCGTCCCCCACTCCGGGACGGCGGTTGGCGATGTTGTCCCGCAGCGTCCCCCGAAAGAGTCCGATATCCTGCCCCACGTAGCCGATGAACTGCCGCAGACGCGCCGGATCGATCTGAGCGATATCCACATCGTCGATGAGGATGGAGCCTTCGTCGGGATCGTAAAGCTTGAGGATCAGCTTCTCGATCGTGCTCTTGCCCGAACCGATGCGCCCGATGATCCCCACATGCTCCCCGGGTTGAATGACGAAGGAGACGTTCTTCAGCGCCGGAACCTCCGAATCGGGATAGGTGAAGGTGACATTGCGGAACTCGATCTTTCCCCGGAAACTCTCCCGGTGGATGAACTTCTGGCCCGAAAGCCGTTCGGAGGGGAGATTAACGATCCGGTCGATGTTTTCATAGGCGGTTCTGGCGTCGCTGTAGTTGGTCAGCAGGGCCGCTACCTGCCCCATAGGCGCTACGGTCCGAGAGGCCAGGATGGTGATGGCGATGAGTCCCCCCATGGTCAGCTCCAGGTCCCGGATCATGTAGACACCGACCATGATGATCAGGACCGTATTGAGCTGGACCATGAACCCCGTCAG
>JALWZI010000279.1 GCA_027002755.1 Campylobacteraceae bacterium
TCTTTGGGGATCATCAGGACCTTGATCTCCTCCTCCAGCTTCGGGAGCTTCGGTTCCAGCTCCGCGAGTTCCTCTTTGGCCAGTTCGCCGAACTCGGGGTCGGAGAGCATCGCCTTGTTCTCTTCGATTGCTTCACTGATCTCCAGATACTCCCTGGCTTTCTCCACCAGCGGAGCGAGGGAGGACTGCTCTTTGCTCAGTTCGGTCATCTTTTTGACGTCACCGGCGATCTCGGGGGAGCTCAGCAGTCGGTTGATCTCTTCATATCGTTCGATGAAGGGTTGAAGTTTCTCTTGGAACATTTGTGAATCCTGGCGATGAGGTGCGTATGCTCCGGTCGGAGACCGGGGCGGAAAAGTGGAGTGTTTGGGTAAAAAGAGGGGTTAGGCGGCTTCGATGCTGTTGACCAGCTTGTGCAGCCGGCTGACCTTGCGGGAAGCGGTCTGCTTCTTGAGGAAACCTTTGCTGACGTAATGGTGCAGCTGCTTGTTGGCGATCTGGAAAGCTTCCAGCGCCTTGGCTTTGTCTCCGGCTTCGGCCGCTTCGCGGACGGCACGGATGATGTTTTTCATCCGGGTCCGGTAGTAACGGTTGCGCTCGGTCTTCTTGATGGTCTGCTTGATGCGTTTCTTCGCTGACTTGTGATGTGCCATGAACTCAGTCCTTTTCTGTGAATATTTTCGGAAAAATATAGCCCGCTTGACGTCAGGGTCTATTGAGTGGGCGAATCATACCAAAAAAAGCTAAATAAAAAATGAAAAAGTGGAAAAAAGGAGCTTTCGATAGAATATCACTCAAAAGTTCTTGGTATTTAAAGAAAGGCATACAGCGATGGAAAAACTCTTCGGTACTGACGGTGTGCGGGGCAAAGCGGGGGTCAAGGTCTCCGCCCCCGCCGCGATGCGGCTGGCCATGGCAACGGGGATCTATTTCCGCCCGAGGGCAAAGACCAACAAGATCCTGGTGGGCAAGGATACCCGCCGCAGCGGCTACATGATCGAAAACGCCATCGTCTCCGGTCTGACGGCGGTGGGCTACGATGTGATACAGATCGGTCCCATGCCCACACCGGCCATCGCTTTTCTGACGGAGAACATGCGCTGTGATGCGGGGATCATGATCAGTGCCAGTCACAATCCCTATTACGACAACGGCATCAAGTTCTTCGATGAGGAGGGGAACAAACTGAGCCGCTCGGTGGAGGAGCAGATCGAGGCGATCTATCAGGATGACGCGGCTATCGCCGCGGCTCAGGTGACCGGCAAGGCCATCGGCAAGTCCAAGCGGATCGATGATGTGGTGGGGCGTTATATCGTCCATATTAAAAACTCTTTCCCCAAAAGCCTCACCCTGGCGGGGCTTCGCGTCGTGGTCGACTGTGCCAACGGAGCCGGCTACAAGGTGGCCCCGACGATCCTCACCGAACTGGGAGCCGATGTGGTGGTTCTTGGGGATGAGCCCAACGGTTTCAACATCAACGAGGGGTGTGGGGCGATGCACCCGGAGTATCTGGCCAAGGAAGTGCTGCGCTACCGGGCCGATGTGGGGGTGGCCCTGGACGGTGACGCCGATCGGCTGGTGATGGTGGACGAACGGGGAGAGGTAGTCGATGGAGACAAGCTGATGGGCGTCCTGGCAGTCTATCTCAAAAGCCAGGGGAAACTGCGTCACGATGCCATGGTGGCAACAGTGATGAGCAATCAGGCCCTGGACGATTATCTCAAAGAGCACGGCATCACCCTTTACCGCAGCGCCGTCGGAGACAAGAACGTGGTGGAGCTGATGCAGGCAAAGGATCTCAATTTCGGCGGGGAACAGAGCGGGCACATTATCTTCAGTGATTTCGCCAAGACCGGAGACGGGATCTCCAGTGCCCTGCAGGCATTGGCCTATCTGGTGAGCAGCGGGAAGCGGGCCAGCGAAGCTTTCAACCCTTTTGAGACCTATCCCCAGAAACTGGTCAACCTCACCGTCGGCCAGAAACGCCCTCTGGAAGAGATCGAAGGGCTGGCGGAGCTGCAGCGGGAGATCGAAGCTGCCGGCATGCGCCATCTCTTCCGCTACTCCGGAACGGAGAACAAGATCCGGCTCCTGCTGGAGGGGCGGGATGCCCGGGCATTGGAGGAGATGATGGAGCAGGCGGAAGCCTTTTTCCGCCGGGAACTGGCCCGGTGAGGATCCGGACGATCTTTCTCCTGGCGGCTCTGGGGACCTGGTGGATCGACCAGGGGATCAAGGAGCTCTTTCTGGGGGGCTATCAGTGGCAGAGCCGCTGTCTCTCCCTGGAGCTGCATCTCAACCGGGGGGTGGCTTTCAGCCTCTTCGCCTTTCTGGGTCCCTGGCTCAAGTGGCTGCAGATACTGCTCATCGGCGGGCTTTTTGCCTTTTTCCTTCGGGACGGATGGATTCACCGGCATCCGTTTGCCTTGGGCATATTACTGGGAGCGGCGCTGGGGAATCTCTGGGACCGCTTCGCCCATGGGGCAGTGGTGGACTATGTCTACTGGCACTGCGGATTCGATTTTGCGGTCTTCAACTACGCCGATGTGATGATCGATCTGTCGGTGGCCTGGCTCCTGCTGCAGGCCTGGTGGAGCCATCGGCGACATAAAGAGGCCTAGGCCGTGGGCCGTTCTTTTTTTCTCCTTTTTCTCTTTTTTGCGATGCTTCGGGCGGAGGTCTATTCTGTCGATATCCGTCCTTCGGGCTGGAAGGGGGATCGGGTAGGAGCGCTACGGATCCTGGATCAGAAAGAGCTCGTTTTCGATCGGATCGGTAGACGTCGTTTCGCCGAGATCTCGGATCTGGCTTTTCTGAAAAAGCGCCACTGGCTCTTTATGATCAGCGACGAGGGGAAACTCTTCCGCTTCCGGGCACGTTTCGGCGAAAAGATCCGGGAACTGAGCCCGCTGGATGCCGCTACTTTGAGAAAAAAGAGCGGCAAAAAGCTCAAAAAGTGGCGCCGGGACAGTGAGGGCCTGACCATCGACGGAAAGGGGAGGCTCTATGTGAGCTTCGAGGAGAAACCGCGTATTGCCAGGATCGGCTATGACGGACGGATCGTACGTTATCTCCGCCTGCCCCGTTCCATCGCCAAGATGGGAAGATTTCGCAGTAAAAACAAAGGACTCGAAGCCCTGGCCTGGCATCCGAAATACGGGCTAGTGACCGCTGCCGAATAACCGGTGAAGGCCTCTGCCAAACGGCTCCACACCCT
>JALWZI010000280.1 GCA_027002755.1 Campylobacteraceae bacterium
GGGAGGGATGCTCACCGACGAGGCGATCGATGCCCTTTTCCTGGAGCTCTTCGCTGTCGCCCGCAACTACGAACTGCCTGAACGGGTCGCCTTTCTGGGGCCGGAAGCGAGCTTTACCCATCAGGCGGCGGAGATGAAATTCGGGGCCATGAGCGCCTATCTCCCCATCCATACCATCAAAGGGGTCTTCCGGGAAGTCGCCGGGGGCAAGGCCAAGTTCGGGGTGGTCCCCATCGAGAACAGCTTCAACGGGATCGTCAGCGACACCATCAGCTGTCTGAGCGATTACGATCTGAAGATCGTGGCGGAGGTCCTGGTGGAGATCCACCACGTGCTGGCTACCAAGGCGGAGGATGTGAAGCAGATCAAACGGATCTACTCCAAAGATATCGCTTTTGGTCAGTGCAGCCGTTTTCTGGAGGATGTGGGGCTGGATCTGGTGGAGCAGATTCCCGTGGAGTCGACGGCCAAGGCGGCCCAGCTGGCGGCCAGGGATCCCGAGTCCGCCGCCATCTGCTCCGAAGTCGCTTCCCGGATCTACCATCTGCCCATGCTCTTCAAAAACATCGAGGATGAGGGAAACAACCGGACGCGCTTCTTTATCGTCAGCGATTTCGAGAACCGCCCCAGCGGACGGGACAAGACCACTATCCTGGTCCGTCTCCCCAACCGGCCGGGGGCTTTGGTGGATTTCCTCAACGACTTCAAAGAGGCCGAGATCGGTCTGACCAAGATCAAATCCCATATCGTCGGAGGGGTCTCGATCTTTTTTATCGAATTCGACGGCCACCGGGAGGATGAGAAGATCCGAAAGATCTTCGAAAAGCACCGTGAATCGATCAAATTCCTCGGTTCCTATGTCAAAGAGGCCGATGATGTCTAACGGCAAGCGTTGAGTGCTGAGCGTTGAGAGATGAGAAGAGAAGGAAAAATATGAAATTCAATAAAGAGCTTGACGCGATCAAAACCTACGAAGCGGGCAAACCGATCGAACTGGTGGTCCGCGAGTTCGGTATCCGTCCCGAGCAGGTGGTCAAACTCGCCTCCAACGAAAACCCCCTTGGTACCAGTCCGAAGGTAGCGGAGACGATCCGAGCCAACGCCGACAAGGCCCATCTCTATCCCGACGACAGCATGTTCGAGCTCAAAGACTCGCTGGCCAAGCGCTTTGATGTGGAGGAGGAGAACATCATCATCGGGGCCGGCAGCGACCAGATCCTGGAGTTCGTCTCCCAGGCCAAGCTCCATGCAGGTTCCCGGGTCCTCATGAGCCGGGTGACTTTTGCGATGTACAGCATCTATGCGTTGCAGCAGGGGGCTGAGATTTTGCGCACCGCTGACTACCGTCACCGATCCGAAGAGTTCGTTCCGATGATGCGCGAGCACAAGCCTGCGGTGGTTTTCCTCTGTACTCCCAACAATCCCACCGGTGATGCAATGACGCGGGAAGAGGTTTTCAACATCATCGAGGCGGCCGACCCGAATACTCTGGTAGTGGTGGACGGGGCCTATATGGAATATGCGGCGGATCGGGATCCGGCCTATCGGATCGATCCGGCGGAGCTTCTTCGCTATCCCAACGCCCTCTATCTGGGGACCTTCTCCAAGGCCTACGGCCTGGGAGGCATGCGGGTGGGCTACGGCATCGCCCGCCCCGAGATCATCCGCGCACTGATGAAGATGCGTCCTCCGTTCAACATCACGACCCTCTCCCTGGCCGCGGCTATTGCCGCCAATGAGGACGCCGCTTTTGTTCAAAAGAGCCTGGCACTCCATCGGCAGGAGCTCCCCCGCTACGAAGCCTATGCCCAAGCCCACGGATTCGACTATATCGAGAGCTATACCAACTTCATCACCTGGATCTTCCCCGAAGGACGGAATGCCTCCGAGGTGGCCGACGGACTGCTCCGTCGCGGGGTGATCGTCCGGGACCTGAGCTCCTACGGGATGAATGCGCTGCGTATTACCGTGGGGACTCCCGAGCAGAACGATCGGCTTTTCGAAGCCATGGATGAGGTGCTGGGATGAGAAAGGTACGCATGCTCCCCTCTCCGTCCCGGATACAGACAGTGGGGCCCGAAGAGTGGGGAGTGTCTGCATCAGAGGAGCGTGCCTTGATCCTGCATTACAAACATCGCTGTGACGATGCCTGGTACGCAGAACTCCTTGAGGAGCTCTCGCTGGAAGGGAAGCGGCTCAATCCGAGCCGGGCCCGTCGGCTGCTGGTGGCAGCCTTGCGGAAAGGAGAATCCCTTGATGGAGATTAAGGATAAGAGCCCCCAGGAGCTGCAGGAGCTGGCCGAGCGGATCCGCCAAAGGATCCTCGAAGTGGTCAGCCGCAACGGCGGCCATCTGAGCTCCACATTGGGGGCGGTGGACCTGATCATCGGGATGCACTATGTCTTCGATGCGTCCAAAGATCCCTTTATCTTCGATGTTTCCCATCAGGCCTATGCCCACAAATTGCTCACCGATCGGTGGGAGGCCTTCGATACGCTTCGGCAGTTCGGGGGAATCAGCGGCTACACCAATCCCGAAGAATCTCCCTATGATTATTACAAAGCGGGCCACAGCTCCACTTCCATCTCTCTGGCAGTAGGAGCGGCCAAAGCGATCCGCCTCAAGGGGGAAGACCGTATCCCGGTCGTGATGATCGGAGACGGAAGCATGAGTGCGGGGATGGTCTATGAAGCACTCAACGAGCTGGGGGATCGGAAGTATCCGGTGGTGATCATCCTCAACGACAATGAAATGAGTATCGCCAAGCCCATCGGAGCCATCAGCCGCTATCTCTCCAAAGGGATGGCGGGGCCGTTTTATCAGAAGTTCAAGAAGAAGACCGAATCGCTTCTGGAGATGCTTCCCGAAAGTGCCAGCTATATGGCGAAGAAATTCGAGGAGTCCTTCCGCCTGATCACGCCGGGAGTGCTCTTCGAAGAGCTGGGAATCGAATACATCGGCCCCATCGACGGACATGACATTTCCTCCATCATCGAGACGCTGCAGATCGCCAAATCGATGGGCAAACCGGTGATCGTCCACGCCCAAACCACCAAGGGCAAAGGATACCGGATTGCCGAGGGGCCTCTGGAGCACTGGCACGGGGTCGGCCCCTTCGATATCGAAACGGGAGAGCCGCTTAAAAAGGGTACCGGACCCAAGAGTGCGACGAAGATTTTCAGCGAAACGTTGATGGAGCTGG
>JALWZI010000281.1 GCA_027002755.1 Campylobacteraceae bacterium
AGGCCGTCGAGCGGCTCACGCCTCCCTCTTTGCCCGCCTGTTTGACCAGGATCGAGGAGAGGATGGGGATCATGGGCAGGATGCAGGGCGTCAGCGCCAGCAGCAGCCCCGCGACGAAAAAGAGCAGTAGCACGAAGAGGATCCCCTCACTGGCCAGGGCTTTGGCGATCTTGGCGCTGTTGCCCTCGGCGGCGAGGGCGGAGATCTTGGAGAAGAAACCGACACCTTCGGTGGATTTTGGATGTTGGATTTTGGATGTTGGATTGGTGGTAGTTGTTTGCTCTGATTTTGTTTTGGATACCGAAGGTTTCTTCGGTTCCTCACTCCTCATTCCTAATTCCTCATTCCCTCTGTCGGCTTTCCCCGCATCGAGATCGAAGGTGTATTTCTGGGGGGCATAGCAGATGCCGGCGTCGCTGCAGCCTGTGAGGTCTACTTCCAGGGTGAAGGGGCCGGTGATGCCCGCTTTGCGTATCTCATCGAGAGGTACGGCAATGTTGAGAGTGCCGTAGTAGACTTTGTCCCCTTCGTAGACGACGGGTTCGGGGAGCTTGGGTTTGAGTTCAAGTGCTTTGGGTTTGATGACCTTGAGGTGCAGATCCTTGGCGTAGATGTGGATCTTGTCCGCCAGGCGGATCGTGGTCTTGAGGGTGTCGCCTTCGACTTTGGCCTCGACTTTGAAAGCCTCCGAGGGTTTGAGGAATTTTCGCTGGAGGGAGAAGCCTCCGCCGAATGAGCCTGCAGGTTTCCGGGTTTGAGTGTTGAGCGTTGAGGATTCAGTCTTCTTCGGTTCCTCATTCCCTTTCCCGGCCGCGAGATCGAAGGTGTATTTCTGAGGAGAGTAGCAGATGCCGGCATCGCTGCAGCCGGTCAGCTCGACTTCCAGAGTGAAAGGGCCGGTGATGCCTGCTTTGCGTATTTCATCGAGAGGTACGGCGATATTCAGGGTGCCGTAGTAGACTTTGTCCCCTTCGTAGACGACGGGTTCGGGGAGCTTGGGTTTGAGTTCGAGTGCTTTGGGTTTGAGGATCTTGAGGTGCAGATCCTTGGTGTAGATGTGGATTTTGTCTGCCAGATGGATAGTGGTCTTGAGGGTGTCGCCTTCGACCTTCGCTTCGACTTTGAAAGCCTCCGAAGGTTTGAGGAATTTCTGTTGAAGTCCGAATCCCCCCGAGCTGCCGAAGCCGGCATAGAGAGTGAAAAGGGGGATCAGGAACGCACCCAGCAGTATCGTCAATCGTCGTCTCATTCAGTTTTCTCCTGACAAGATTTGTTAGTGTATAGTATATCTCCAGTGTGCAGGAATTGTGCACACCAAATTAATGTCTATAACTATAACCGATATTCGTTAATCGAAAGCATTGAAATAAAGGAAACAAATGTCTAACCGTCTGATAAATGAACAGTCCCCCTATCTCCAGCAGCACGCCCACAACCCCGTGGAGTGGTACCCCTGGGGCGAGGAGGCTTTCGAAAAGGCCCGCCGGGAGAACAAAGCGATCTTCCTTTCCATCGGCTACAGCAGTTGTCACTGGTGCCATGTGATGGAACGGGAGAGTTTCGAGAACGAAGAGCTGGCGAAGATCCTCAACGAGCACTTTGTCTCCGTTAAGGTGGATCGGGAGGAGCGCCCCGATATCGACAAGCACTTTCAGGAGGTCTTCGTGACCATGAACGGCCGGGCGGGAGGATGGCCGCTGAGCATCTTCATGACCCCCGAGAAGGTTCCCTTCTACTCCGCCACCTACATCCCGCCCGAACCCCGCTACGGGATGATGGGCTTCGGGGAGCTGCTGGAGACCATCGCCGCCAAATACGCCAAGGACCGCAAAACCCTGGAGGAGAAGGGGCAGGAGGTACTGGAGTACCTCAAACCCAAGGAGAAGATCCAGGCGACGAAGATCGACCGGAATCTGGAACAGATCGTCATCAAACAGATGAAACAGGTCTATGAACCCGCTTTCGGCGGCTTCGGCGGTGCACCCAAATTCCCCCAGGCCTCGACCCTGCGCCTGGCGCTGGCCCTGCTGCAGCTTCGTGAGGATCCGGAGTTGCAGCAGATGGTGACCCATACTTTGGAGGGGATGTGCCGGGGAGGGCTCTATGACCTGGTGGACGGGGGATTTTGCCGATACAGCACCGATGTGATGTGGCTGGTCCCCCATTTCGAGAAGATGACCTACGATAACGCGTTGCTGGCGGAGATCTATCTGAAGGCGGGGCTTCAGCTGGAGAATCCGGCTTTTACGCAAATTGCCTATGAGACCCTCGATTTCATGATGGAACGGATGATGGAAAAGAACCTCTTCTTCTCTGCCAGCGATGCCGATACCGAGGGGGAAGAGGGGAAATATTTCGTCTACGGCTACGAGGAGGCGGTGGCGGCCTTTCGGGAGGCGGGCCTGGAGGATCCGGCGGGCGTCGCCCGGCAGCTGGGGATCAGCCCCAAAGGCAATTTCGAGGGGAAGAACATCCCCAGGATCGAGGAGTCGGCCGACCGGAACGATCCGGTGATCCGGAAGGCGCTGGAGGTGCTGAAAAGGCTTCGGGAGGGGAGGGTGTATCCCTTTGTCGACCGGAAGGTTCAGAGCTCCTGGAACGCCATGATGATCCGCTCGCTTTTTGTCGCCGGGCGGCAGGAGCGGCGCTACCTGGAGCAGGCGGTCAAATGCCTGGAGGCGCTGGAGGCCAAGATGGCGGCGGGAGTGCGGCTCTTCCACTCGGCCCTCATCGACGCGGAGCCGAAGATCGAGGGCTTTCTGGAGGATTACGCCTGGTGGGTGACGGCACTGCTGGAGGGGTACCGCAGCACCCTGGACGAGCGCTACCTGATCCGGGCCACGGAGCTGGCCAACGAAGCGGTGCGCCGTTTCTACGACGGGGGGCGCTGGCGGATCGACGACGGGGAGTTCCGGGAGGTCTGCGAAGACACCGACGCCGGCTACCCTTCAGCTCTGGCGGTGATGACCGAAGGATTGCTGGGGATCCGTGCCCTGGTGGATCCGGTCTACGAGAAGTTCATCGGCCGGACCCTGGAGGTCCACTCCTATCAGCTTATGCGCCAGCCCATCTCCCGTCCCACCCTCACGGAGGCAGCGATCCGCTTCCTGCGGGACGACCTGCTGGTCAAATCCACCGAAGAGCGCCTACTCCCCCATATCCCGGAGATCGACACCATCGGAT
>JALWZI010000282.1 GCA_027002755.1 Campylobacteraceae bacterium
CCTCCCTGAGCCTCTCTGGATATCGGGGATGAAAAAGAGAAGCTTCTCCTCTTCGAAGCGTTTGAGAGTCGCATAGGTCCAGTCCTTGGAGATGCGGAAGTATTCCCGTGCTGTGGTGTAGATCTGGTGAGCCGTGACCCGGCGTCCCTGAAAGCGCGCCAGGATCAGCAGCAGACGACTCTCCGCGTCATCGAACATCTCATAAAAGAGCTCCCGCAGGCGCAAAACCGCCGAAGCCGGTGTCGTACGTCCCAGGGCCGGCAGCGTGCCGAGTTTCAGAAAACGGTTGAAGGCCAGGGTGGGGGAGTGGCTACGGTCGAAGCCGAGGAACTCCTCGTAGTCGAGAGGAAAGAGTTCATATTGTGGAAGCGGGATCTCTGTGACGGCGTGTCGGGAGACAAGGATCAGTTGAGAACACCGGGGCAGCCGCTCCAGAAATCCGGGATACCAGTGGTCTATCACCAGGGTCCGGATCGCCTCCTCTTTCAGAAACGCCTCCAACTGTACTACGTCGATGTCCTCCAGAGCAAAGGCCGGATCCTGGGCATCCAGGTAGAGCCACTCCCGGGTTTCGAGCCGTCCCAGATATTCCAGGATCAGTGTCGTTTTACCGGTCGAGCGGGCCCCGTAGAGGGAAAAAGAATCGGTAGGGGGAAGCCGGAGCTTACGGGGGTAGAAGATCTCGTTCCGGGGGTTGAGGTCCAGAAAATATTCCAAAATATCCATATCTTTCCTTTCAAAAAGGAAACTAAATATCAAATCCTACACTTTTTTCACTGAAAATCAAGGAGAAGAGAGGGCCTTTTCTGTATAATCTCCTTCCCAAATTCATGTCGGGAGATCCGACGAGTTCTTTAGAGAAGGAAAACAATGGAAAAGATCCGATTGAAGCTTAAAGCTTACGATCACCGTGTGCTCGACCGTTCTGTGGCCTCCATCGTGGATGCCGTCCGCCGCACCGGCGCCGAGCTTCGTGGCCCCATCCCTATGCCCACGAAGATCAAGCGCTACACCGTGCTGCGCTCGCCCCACATCAACAAGGACAGCCGTGAGCAGTTCGAGATCCGGATCCATTCCCGGATGATCGATATCGTCTCCGCGACCAGCGAGACCATCGATTCGCTGATGAAACTGGACCTGGCTCCCGAAGTGGAAGTCGAAATCCGGTCCATGGACAAGTAAGGTAAGGAGTCAGATTATGGAATTTATCGTAGAAAAAATCGGCATGAGCCGAACGATTGACGTCCCCAGTGTTCCCGTGACTCTCCTGAAAGTCGTCG
Source organism: Campylobacteraceae bacterium (assembly GCA_027002755.1). GTDB lineage: Bacteria > Campylobacterota > Campylobacteria > Campylobacterales > Sulfurovaceae > Nitratifractor. The sequence goes on from JALWZI010000282.1 coordinate 1,281, forward strand.
AGGCGAAAGTCTGCGAAGTCCGGGAAGACGGTAAAGCGCTGGTGGCTTACAACAGCAGCAAAAAGATCAACAAAGCGATCGAGGGTCAGCAGAAGAAATTCAGCATCAGCAAAGAGTTCAACAAGTTTATGACCCTCAAAGTCGCCGAAGGGACCGAACCCGGCGACCTGAGCACCGAGCCTCTGGCCAACGCCAGCGTCGTCAAAACCTCTTTCAACAGCAAGGGCCGCGGATTCAGCGGGGTCATGAAGCGTCACAACTTCGCCGGAGGCCCCGGCGCCCACGGTAGCCGCTTCCATCGGGCTCCCGGATCCATTGGTATGTGTGAGTGGCCCGGCCGCGTCCAGCCCGGACAGAAGATGCCCGGTCACTACGGCAACGCCAAGACCACGGTCAAAAACGAAGTGATCTCCTTCGATGCCGAAAACGGCATTCTGGTACTCAAAGGAGCCGTTCCCGGCCACAAGGGTGCCCGCGGAGTAGTAAGGATTGTCAAATGAGCAACGCAACAGTAATCAAAACAGCGGATCTGCCCCAGGCCTTCCTGGAGGTACATCCCCATAACCTCTATCTCTACTGCAAAGCCTACGCGGCCAACCTGCGCGCCAACACGGCCCAGACCAAAAACCGTTCCGCGGTCAGCGGCGGCGGCAAGAAACCCTTCGCCCAGAAAGGCGGCGGACGGGCCCGTCAGGGCTCCATCCGCGCTCCCCATTTCAGGGGCGGCGGTGTGGTCTTCGGTCCCACGACTGACCGTAACTACACCCAGAAGGTCAACAAAAAGCAGAAGCGCCTGGCGCTGATGCATGCCCTGGCGGACAAAGCGGCCAACGAGAAGCTTTTCGTGGTCGACAGCGTCGCCGTCGAATCCGGGAAGACCAAGGATGCGAAAGCCTTCATCGACAGCTTCGGCCAGCGGGACCTGCTGGTGGTCAAAGAGATGATCGACGACAAGACCTTCCTGGCCTTCCGCAACCTGCAGCAGAGCTACCTGATCGAAGAGAACGAGCTCAACGGATACCTGGCAGCGGCCTATCACGCCATCGTGATCGAAAAAGCCGTCTGGGACAAACTGACAAAAGAGAGTTAAGCCATGGCAGACATTACAGATATCAAAGCGATTATATATACGGAAAAGACCCTGGGTCTGCAGGAAGAGGGAGTCATCGTCGTCCAGACCACTCCCCGCATGACCAAGAACGGTCTCAAAGAGGTCTTCAAGGAGTACTTCGGTATCAAGCCTCTGAAGGTTAACTCCATGCGAGTCAACGGCAAAGTGAAGCGTTTCAAGGGAGTCGAGGGCAAGCGGCCCGACAGCAAGAAGTTCTACGTCAAACTCCCCGAAGACGCCAAGATCGAAAGCTTAGCGGTATAAGGGGACAGCGATGGCAATCAAAACATTCAAACCGACCACACCCTCCCGTCGTTTCATGACGGTCCTGGACAGCAGTGACATCACCGCCAAGGCGAGTGTCCGTTCTCTGCTGAAAAAGCTGCCCCGCAAAGCGGGCCGCAACAACAACGGCCGGATCACCTCCCGCCACAAAGAGGCCGGAGCCAAAAAGCTCTACCGGATCATCGACTTCAAGCGGAACAAGTTCGGGGTCGAGGGACGGGTCGCCACGATCGAATATGACCCCTACCGCAACTGCCGCATCTGCCTCGTCAACTACACCGACGGCGAGAAGCGCTACATCCTCCAGCCCAAAGGGCTCAAGGTGGGCGATGTCGTCATGGCGGCGGAAGCGGGCCTGGATATCAAAGCCGGTAACGCGATGAAGCTCAAGAACATCCCTGTCGGTACTCTGGTACACAACATCGAGATGAACCCCGGCCAGGGCGGCAAGATCGCCCGCAGCGCCGGCGGTTACGCCCAGATCATGGGCCGGGACGGCAA
>JALWZI010000283.1 GCA_027002755.1 Campylobacteraceae bacterium
GAGGACGGAATCCACAAAGCGTTGGCGGGTGAGACGACCGTCGAGGAAATCTTCAGAGTAGCGAGGTTGTAGCCATGTATTACAAAGTGACGCTGATGGAGCGGGGGAAACGGACCTTCAAGGTCTATGAAGCCCCCAACAAACGGGCTGCTGCCGCTCGTGCAAAACGGGAGTTTCCCCGCGCCGTCGTAGTTCAGACCGTGGAGACGGCTGCTCCGGTAGAGGATGTCCTGAAGAAGATCGGCAAAGACCTTCAGAAGTTCACCAAAGGTAAGATCAAGATCGACGACAAGATCGCCACCATCCGGCAGATCGCCGTCATGACCGATGCCGGGATCCCGATCCATGATACCCTGGAGGATGTGGCGGTCAACACCAGCAACAAGCAGCTTAGGGAGATCTATCACAACATTGCAGGGGATATCAATGCCGGAAAGAGCATGTCCCAGGCGATCGGTCCCTATTCGGAGGAGTTCGGTCATGTGGCCATCGCCATGACCAACCTGGGTGAGAAGACCGGGAATTTCCCGGAATCCTATCACAAACTGGCCGATATCATGGAGAACATCCGGGACAACACCGCCAAGTTCAAAAAGGCGCTGCGTTATCCTTTGATCACATTGACAGCGATGGCGATCGCTTTTGTCATCCTCATCATGCTTGTCGTCCCGAAATTCCGTGATATCTTCGAGGAATTCAATGCAGAGCTTCCGATGCCGACGAAGATTCTGCTGGGGATCGAATATGCCTTCAGCCACTATGGGATTTATCTTTTGATGCTTCTGGTCGTATCGATCTATGCACTGATATTCATGTACAAGAACAACAAAGAGTTCAAGTACTGGGCCGACAAGGTGATGGTCCATCCGAAGTTCTACCTGATCAACCGGGTCATCTTCCTCTCCTCCATGTACAACTACACTCTGGTCTTCGGTGAGCTGGTCAGAGCGGGAATTCCGGTCTCCGAAGCGCTCAATACGGCGGTCAATATGGTCAGCAATGACTATATCCGTGAGAAGCTCGAGACCGTCAATGCCAACATCGGACGGGGAATGAGCCTGACCGAAGCCTTCGAACAGACGGGGCTTTTCGAGAATATGCTGCTGCAGATGATCAAAGCCGGGGAGTCCAGCGGCCAGTTGGACAAGATGCTGGGAAAAGTGACCGAATATTACAACATGCGTTTTCAGGATATCATCGACAACCTCTCCAGCTATATCGAGCCGATCATGCTCTTTTTCATTGCAGGTTTGGTCCTGTTGATGGCGTTGGGCATCTTCCTGCCGATGTGGGATCTGGGTCATGCGGTTAAAAATGCCGGTTGACAAGGAACGTAGCAACTTTCAGGGGCGGATAGTCCTTTCTCTGGGACTGATCCTGTGGCCATCCTTTGGCTTGGAACTATGGGCAGCGACATGTTCATCTCGTCAGGTTTCCCAACGTATGAGTGAAGTGAGAAAAATTGAGACACGAGTTGTCTCGGAACGGTATAAATCTTTGAGAGTAGAAAGTGCAAGAGAAGCAACCTTGCGAAAAGGTTTTACCAGAGCACAAGAGAATAGAAAAGTGACGAAACGTATTCAGACTGTAAGAGCAAGTGGAGAGTGTCCTATTGACAAACGGACCCTCTCGAAAAGGATACAGTCAAAACGGCAATTGGAGAACAGGAAAACACTTACACGTTGTCAGATGCTGTGATTGCCTGAATAAATCATCTCTCCCCACTTAAAGCAGATGTTTTTTTGTAACCTTCTGCAGATCTTCCGGGGTGTCGATCCCGAAACTCTCTGTCTCCACCTCTGTCATTGCGATGCGATACCCGTGAGCCAGGATGCGAAGCTGTTCCAGCTTTTCGATCCGCTCCAGAGCTGAAGGTTCCAGGGAGCAGTAGGTGCGCAGGGAAGCCATGGTGTAGCCGTAGAGCCCCAGATGTCCTTTGTAGGCGTCGAAATGGTGGTCTCTGGGGTAAGGGATTTTGGCGCGGGAGAAGTAGAGGGCCATACCCTCATCGTCGGTGACTACTTTGACGAGATTGGGATCGTCGGCTTCGGGGTTGCTGACGATCTTGTAGGCACTGCAGGCGAGGATTTCCGGATTGCCTGCGGAGGCGTTGGTCAGGGTGTAGACCCGTTCCACCACCTCCTCTTCGATAAAGGGTTCGTCCGCCTGGACATTGAGGATGATCTCGTCGTCGGGAAGTCCCAGGATCGAAGCGGCTTCATAGATCCGGTCGGTTCCGGACTGGTGGCTTTCGGAGGTCATGACGGCACGGATCCCATAACTTTCGGCAAGTTCGACCACCTCCCGGCTGTCGGTGGCGATGACTACCGGATCGAGGCTGGCCACCGCCTGGGCGGTTCGGATGACCATCGGTGTTCCGAGGATATCCGCCAGGACTTTGCTGGGGAAACGGGAGGAGCCGATCCGTGCTGGAATGATGATCATTGGAAAGCCTTTGTTTTTTAACGATTATAAACTCTCCCCCTTTAACTTTCGCCTCTTTTACCCCGCCTGGGATATAATTACCCCAAATAACGTGAAGGATGATAATGCGCGCATTATTGAGTGTCAGTGACAAGAGCGGAATCGTGGAGTTTGCCAGAGGACTGGCGGATCTGGGCTGGGAGATTGTCTCTACCGGCGGGACCTATCGGACCTTGAGCGAAGCGGGGATCCCGGTGACGGAGATCGACGAAGTGACCAAGTTCCCGGAGTGCTTCGAGGGACGCGTCAAGACCCTCAATCCCTACGTTCACGGAGGGATTCTCTACAAACGGGGAGAAGAAGCCCACCGGAAGCAGGCCGAAGAGCTGGGGATTACCGGGATCGACCTGGTCTGTGTCAATCTCTATCCTTTCAAGGAGACCATCGAGCGGACCGACGACTTCGACGAGATCATCGAAAATATCGATATCGGCGGGCCTACCATGGTCCGTTCTGCCGCCAAGAACTTCCAGGATGTTCTCATCGTCACCGATCCGGACGATTATACTCCCGTATTGGAGGTGTTGCGGGAAGGCAGAGACGATCTGGAGTTCCGCCGGGAACTGATGATCAAAGCCTTCGAACATACTGCTGCTTATGACAGTATGATCGCCAACTATATGAACGGTCGCTTCCACGGAGGTTTTGGACGCTATCAGTTCATCAGCGGCCGAAAGG
>JALWZI010000284.1 GCA_027002755.1 Campylobacteraceae bacterium
CTCCCCGCCGATGTCTTCGTTGCCGGCTGCCCTCCCAAGCCCGAGGCGATCATCGAGGGGCTCGAGACGATCAAGAAAAAGATCAAAAACAAAGAGCCCAGCGCCGCCAGCCAGGGAGGATTGTGGAAAGAGATGGAGTTTTAGAATGAGGGGGAGTATGGAAGGAATCAATAAGGCACTGGAGCCCTTCGACACGGAGTATGTCGAAGCCTACAAGCCTACCTGGATCAAAGCCAAGCTCAAAAGTCCCGACGATATCGTCGCGGTCGCCGAGGCGATGAGGGCCGAAGGGCTGCGGACGCTCAGCACCGTCAGCCCCACCGACTGGCCCGACCGGGAGATCATGGAGATCAACTACTTCTTCGAGGATCTGGAGACGAAGCGCAATTGCTGGATCAAATGTGAAATTCCCCGGGAGCCGGAGCGATGCGAGATCGATTCCATCACCCCCGTCATGCCCTCGGCGGAGTGGCACGAACGGGAGGCCTGGTCCATGTTCGGCGTCCGTTTCCGGCATCATCCGGATCTCCGCTATCTGATCATCAGCCCCGACTACTATGGCAAATTCCCCTTTCGGGTCGATTTCGACATGGCGGCCCACGAAGCGGATCAGATGGAGCATGTCAAGGAGATCGTCCGCGATTTCAAGTCGGAGCAGGAGACCAACGATGCGGAGCTGGATCCCGACGGATCGGAGATGGTCCTCAACTGGGGCCCCACCCATCCGGCCAGCGGCCCTATCTGCCTCAAAGTCCGCTGCGACGGGGAGGAGATCCTGAGCATCGATCCGGAGATCGGCTACGTCTGGCGGGCACTTGAGAACCTGGTCACCCGCAAGGATTTCGTCGGAGCCATCGTCGCCGTGGAGCGGCTCTGTTTTATGGACAACATCAACTCCATGACCGGTTACTGCATGGCGGTCGAGGAGATCGCCGGGGTGGAGATCACCCCCTTTGCCCGATGGATGCGGACGCTGCTGGGCGAGATCTCCCGGATCTCTTCGCACATGATGGGGATGGGGAACTTCTACAACACCATGGGCCTGCATACTGCGATGCTCTGGAACCTGGATGTCCGGGAGTATTTCCTGGACGTTCTGGAGTCCTACAGCGGAGCGCGGATCGCCACGGCAGCCATCGAGCCCGGCGGTGTCCGCTATCCCCTGGATATGAAGCTGATGGATGAGTTGCAGAAAGCCCTCGACAAATTCGACGCCACCATCGGAGATATCGAAGCGGTCTTCGCCAAAAACCCCACCATGCGCCACCGGGCCCGCCGGATCGGAGAGATCAGTGCCGAGGAGGCGGTCGACTGGGGGCTCAGCGGCCCGGTGCTCCGTGCCAGCGGTGTGCGAAGCGATGTGCGGCTGGACGAGCCCTATGCCGCCTACGAGGAGGTGGAGATGGACTACGTTACCGTTCCCGGCGGGACGGCGGCGGACCGTTTCCAGGTCCTTTTCGAGGAGCTCAAACAATCAGTCGCGATCCTCAGGCAGGCCAAGAAGCGGATCGAGGAGGGAGTCGCCTCGGGAGAGTTCGACCCTGCCAAAGACCACCTGGTCAAAGTTCCCAAAAAACTCCCCGCCGGTGAAGCGGTCAGCCGCGTGGAGTGGGCGAGGGGAGAGGTGCTGATGCACCTGGTGACCACCGAGAAGGCCAAATCCCCCTACCGCCTCAAGATGCGGGCCCCAAGCTTCAATCACACCATGGTCCTCAACCGTCTGTTGCAGGGTAAAACCCTTTCGGATATCCCCCTAGTCTTCGGAAGCATGTACGTCTGTCAGGGGGACCTGGATCGATGAATGAGGAATTGGGAATGAGGAATGAGGAACGGACGAAGCCTTCGGCTTCGAATGAGGAATTAGGAATTAGGAATGAGGAACCGAGGAGGAAACCCTCGGCTTCCGACTCTTTCTACCCACTACCCACTACGCACTACCTACTCAAAGAGGAGCGCAGCCCCGTTCAAAGCTCAAACGTCGAACGACGAACGAGGAGAACATCATGTTAGGAACCTTCATCGACGCCTTCGTTTTTCCGGGGCTGCTCTATGCGCTGGTCTGGACCGTGGGGCTGTTCTGGTTTTTCCGGAAGTTCATGGCGCCCCTGCACAAGCGGGTGGGGCCCTACTACAACGGTCCTCACGGCAGCTATCAGACCCTGTTCGATCTGAGCAAGCTCTGGACCAAAGAGTCGATCACTCCCAAGGGGGTCAATCCCTACCTCTTCTCCATCATGCCTCTGCTGGCGGTGGTGGTGGGGCTGCTGCCGGCGGCGGTGATCCCCTGGACCCCTTCCGGTCCAGCGATTTCCACCTCGGTGAGTCTGCTGGTTCTGGTAGTACTGGTGGGGATCGAACCCTTTCTCTTCTTCCTGACCGGTTTCGGCTCCGACAACAAATACTCCTTCCTGGGCGGGATCCGGGTCCTGACCCAGGCGATCTCCTTCGAGACCGCCTTCTTCCTTTCGGCCCTGGCGCCGGCGCTGCTTTTTGGGACTCTCGACCTGAACGTCATCGTCGAAAAGACCGGCTGGCTCAGCTTCCTGATCCTGTTGCCGGCCCTTCTGCTCTACTTCGTCGCGCTGCTGGGGCTGCTGGAGCAGCCGCCCTTCAACATCCCCGATGCGGAACAGGAGGTGGTCTATGGTTTTCTGACCGAATACAGCGGCACCAACTACTTCCTGCTCAATCTCTCCAAATTCGTGGAGTTCATGGCGGTCTTCGCCGGAGCCGGAGCCCTCTATATGGGAGCCTACAAGGGGGTCTTCTTCGATAGTTACCTCTGGTTCTTCCTGAAGATGCTCGCCGTGGCGGTGGTGATGATCACGATCCGTGCCGCCACACCAAGGATCACCCTCAACCAGATGCTCGCCTTCTCCTGGCGCTGGCTCGTTCCGATCAGCCTGTTGAACCTCGCCTGGGTTCTGCTGGCCCGATCCCTCTTTTTCCACTAAGGAGCCCCGGATGTTTCTGGCCGATTTCATCGAAAAAGTGGTTCGGGTCTCCAAAGCCCTGACCCGAAAAAGCCCGGCCTACGGCCACGACTACCGCTACGAGTCGGCCCACCATCCCGACCGATACCGGGGTCAGCATCGGATTAACTACGAAACCTGCATCGGCTGTGATGCCTGCAACAAGATCTGCCCGGTACACGC
>JALWZI010000285.1 GCA_027002755.1 Campylobacteraceae bacterium
GGCTATCGCCAAGGCCCGCAGCGGCATGGAGGCGCGGCAGGTCGACGCCCTGGCGCGGGAGGTGATCGAGAAGGCGGGCTACGGGAAGTATTTCGTCCACTCCACCGGACACGGGGTCGGGCTGGACATCCACGAGATGCCCTACATCTCCACCCGCAGCCGTACCCGGATCGAAGACGGCATGGTCTATACCGTCGAACCGGGGATCTATCTGCCTGGGGAGTTCGGCATCCGGATCGAAGACACCGTCGTCATGCAGGGCGGACGGGCCGAGGTCCTCTAAGCCCTCATGGCGGTCCTGCGCAAAAGCATCTCCCCTGAGCTGACGCTGCTGCGCACACCGTTCTTTCCGTGGCGGAGTCCCCGACAGGCACTGCGACAGGGGGAGCATGAGGTCTGGCTGGGGATCGGCGGCAACCTGGGGGATCCGCTGCGGCGTTTCGGGCACCTCTGGCACTTTCTGAAGCGTCAGAAGGATCTGCGTCTGCTGGAGAGTTCTCCGATCCTCGTCAATCCTCCCTTCGGGTATCTGGAACAGCCCGATTTTCACAATGCGGTCCTGCGGATCGCTACGTCGCTGCCCCCGCGTCGGCTTCTGCGCCGGCTTCAGGAGATCGAATGGCGTTTTGGAAGGGTCCGGAGCTTCAAGGACGCCCCCAGGACACTGGATATCGATATACTCTTTTACGAGGATCGGCAGGTGCAACGGCCGGAGCTGACGATCCCCCATCCCCGATGGGCGGAGCGTCCGTCCGTGACCATCCCGCTGGCCAGGATGCAGACATTGCCGCCGCTCGCCCACAGAAGAATGCAAACGATCCGAAACCATAAAAAAGCCCCCGGGCCCCAGGCCCCGGAGAAAAGGAGCCAATCCATGATCGAAGAGACCTTCGAAGCCCCGACGCCCAAAGAGGCCTTCGCCCTGGCCCGTTCCAAGTATCCCCATGTCAGCGATCTGCAGCTGCTTCGGGCCCGTCAGACCGTCGGGCGGGACGGGAAACTGGTAGCGGAGATCACCGTGGCCGTCCCCGAAGATGACTATCTGGCCAGCCTCGGCCTGAGCGAAGAGGAGGAGCTGATCCGTGAGATGCATGAGCTTCAGGATCAGATGGAGCGGATGAAGGCAGCGGCGGGGATCCGTGACAAGAGCTCCGAGACCGTGGAAAAGGTCGTCGGGCTTTTGAGCTCCAAAGGACTGCGCCGCGACTGGCTGATGCAACGGGTGGAACCGATGCTGGGGACGGCGGTGGCGGAGGATGAGAAGCTGCTGCTGAGCTATCTCCTGGAAGAGGTGGACGAGGGGCTGCGGGTGGTTCCGGAAGATCTCTCCCGTCCCCGGGTGATGATGATGGTGGGGCCGACCGGTGTGGGCAAGACCACGACCATCGCCAAACTGGCGGCGCGCTACAGCTACCTCCTGGATCGGGACTACCGGGTGGCGCTGATCAATCTGGACAGCTGGCGGGCCGGAGCCTACGAGCAGCTGGACAACTTCGCCCGGATCCTCCACCTGGAGCATCGCCGGGTGGAGCGGATCGAGGAGTTCGCGGAGCAGTTGGACGCGCTGGCGGACTACGACGTGATCCTGGTGGACACGGCGGGGATCTCCCCCTTCGACACTGACCGTCTGATCCGAACGGTGGAGTTCCTCAAAAGCGTCCGGGACCGGGAGATCTCCACCTCACTGGTCATCTCCGCCACCGCCAAATACGAAGATATCCGTGAGATCTACGAGCACTTCAACTTCATCAATGTGGAGAACGCGATTGTCACCAAATTTGACGAGACGCAGCGGGTGGGGGACCTGATCGCCTTTTTGACCGAGCGTCATCTGCCGGTGAGCTATCTCAGTACCGGACAGAAGGTCCCCGACGACCTGATCCCGGCGGAAAAAGAGCGGATCCTGGACGCCTTCACGGGAGAGCTGCATGCTTGAGACCCAGGCGCTGCGCCTCAACCGTTCCCGACTTCGGCATCTGCGGGAGGGGGAGTACTGTCTCTGTCTGGAGCCTCTCTCCCTCAAAAGCAAACATCTGGAGCGTCTGCTCCCCGGTGCCTGGATCGATCTGGGCGGGCAGCTTCCCGAGCTCCAGATCCGTCGGGACGGCCGAAAGGTCGCCCGGGTTCATCCGGCATCCGAAGGATGGTATGTGGGAGAGTGTGTCGAGGAGGAGCCGGATCTGGCGGAGCGTAAACGGGTGCTGCTGGAGGGGAGGATCGCGGTCCTTCCGGCAGAGCGTGTAATGCCCGGAGAGCGGATCGAACTTCCCCCTTCGGTCTTCGAACAGGTCCTGCTCTGTCGGGGAGAGGAGCCTGTGGCGCTGGCGGCACTGGCCCGCTGTTCCGAGGGATACGGTCTGCAGGTGCGGGAGCGTTGTGATGGCTGAAAAGGTCCTGGTGGGGATGAGCGGCGGCGTCGACTCCAGCGTGACGGCGCTGTTGCTGCAGGAGCAGGGATACGACGTTACCGGCGTCTATATGAAACTCCACGACAACGAAGCCTACCATCGGGAGAACTTCGCCAAAGCCAAGCGGGTGGCGGAGTATCTGGGGATCGAGGTGCACTTCCTGGATATCTCCGATGATTTCCGTCAGGAGGTCTACGACTACTTCGTCCGGGAATACGAGGCCGGGCGCACCCCCAACCCCTGCGTGGTCTGCAACCGGCAGATCAAATTCGGCCGGATGGTGGCCTTCGCCGACTCCCTGGGGATCGAGAAGGTCGCCACGGGCCACTACCTGCGTTGTGACGGCCGCTACGTCTATATGGCGGCGGACCGTAACAAGGATCAGAGCTATTTCCTGGCGGAGGTACGGCGGGAGGTTCTGCCGCGGCTGATCTTCCCCCTGGGGGAGATGCACAAAGAGGAGGTCAAGGCGATCGCCTCCCGGATCCCGGTTCTGGCGGATATCGCTACCCAGAAAGAGAGTAGCGAGATCTGTTTCGTGGAGAACGACTACACCGAGGTCCTGGCCCGCCATATGGAGATCGACCGGGAGGGGGAGGTGCTCAACGAAGCGGGCGAGGTGGTGGGAATCCACCGGGGCTATATGCACTACACCGTGGGCAAACGGCGGGGCTTCACCGTCCATGGGGCCCATGAACCCCACTATGTCCTCTCCCTGGACCCGACGAAGAACCGGATCGTTGTCGGGACCCGGGAGCGTCTGGAGGAGCGTCGTTTCGAGATCGGACGCATCAACCTCTTCGAGGCTCTGGAGAGCTTCGAGTGTCAGGTCAAAGTCCGTTACCGCACCCGGGCCATCCCTGCCCGCGTCCACATCAAGGGAGAACAGGGCGAAGTGGAACTCGCCGAACCGGTCTACGGTCTGGCGAGGGGGCAGTTCGCCGTCTTCTACGACGGGGAACGGCTGCTGGGTGGTGGAGAGATCCTGTAAGGATCCCGTCAGGAGCCGAAAGAGATATCAGGGTATGCCGAAGCCTGCAGGTGAAATTGTCAACCCGGCAGGCAGCATAGTGTCATGGAGGCGGACCGGTCAAAGAGACGGATAACATGTGAGGCATGAGCCGGGTTTATCTCTCTTGGAGTAGAATACATTTCGGATGGGTCAAGGAAGCGGAAAAAGGATGGTCATGGAGTCGAATAGGGAACGGGAAGACTGGATCGGGGATCTCAAAGAGCTGATAGAGATCAACTCCTACACCCGGAACAAAGCCGGTGTCGATGCAGTGGGGAGAGTCTTTCGCTCCTGGCTCGAAGAGCTGGGTTACGAGACCGAGGTCCACGCCCGGGAGCTGATCGGAGATCATCTGCTCTTCAGATCTCCGGTCAAAGCGGGGCAGCGCATTCTGCTGCTCGGGCATCTCGATACGGTCTTTCCTCCGGGAACCTTCGAGGGATTCCGTGAGGACGAAGAGTGGGTCTACGGTCCGGGTGTCTGTGATATGAAAGGCGGCAACCTGGTGGCGGTGGAGGCGCTGCGGGAGATCCGACGGCGTTTCGGAGCGATCGAAAACATCGATTTTCTGCTGGTCAGCGACGAGGAGACCGGCAGTGACGACTCCCGGAGACTCACCTCGGAGCTGGCGAAGGAGTACGATCTCTGCTTCGTCTTCGAGGCGGCGGGACCGGACATGAACGTGGTCGTCGGGCGCAAAGGAATCGGGACCTTCGAGATCGAGATCGAAGGCAGAGCGGCGCATGCCGGCACCAGCTACGCCGAAGGGATCGACGCCAACCTCGAAGCGGCCCGCAAACTCGAACGACTCGTTGCACTGACCGATCTCGAGAAGGGAACGACCGTCAACGTCGGCAAGATCGAAGGGGGCATCGGCGCCAACACCGTCAGTCCCCGTTCGCGGATTCTCCTGGAGATGCGTTTCGCGAATCTCAACGAGAAGGATCGACTGCTCCGGGCGCTCGAGGAGATCGTACAGGCCGATTATGTCAAAGGAACGAAAGCGCGCCTCTCGGGCTCCATCCAGCGTGATGTCATGGAACCCGACCGCCGACAGGAGGAGCTGATCCGGACGATGGAGCGTCTCAGCGGTCACGCCCTGCCGACAGAGAGACGCGGAGGGGTAAGCGACGCCAACATCGTCGCCGCTGCGGGGACCGTGACGCTCGACGGGCTTGGGCCTTACGGCGACGGGGACCATACGGAGAAGGAGCGGGCGCTCAAAAAGAGTTTCGAGGAGAGAATCGGGCTGATGGTCGCCGTTCTCTCCCGTCATCAGGAGAAAGGGAGGATCGAATGAGTACGAAGAGAAGAGTGGGGATCTGGCTCTACCAGAACGGAGGGGGTGACATCATCGAGGCCAAGATCGTCGCCAAACTGGCCGAACGCGGCATCGAGGCGGTCACGGGACTCAACCTGCGCAACGCTTATGTGGAGAACGGCTCGATCCTCTGCCAGGACCGCAAGGGGGAGACGGTGCGGATGGAGGAACTGGATGCCTTCTACAGCTACAACGCCGGCGAACAGACCCAATATCAGATGTATCTCTACGAAGCACTGGACCGGATCGTTCCCTGTGTCAACAACTACCGCTCCTTCGCCCTGACGGAGGATAAGTTCCAGACTGCCCATCTGCTGCGCAATCACGGCGTGCCGACCCCCGACTTCCGGCTCTGCCATCGCGACGACGCCGATCGACTGCGGCAGTTCATGGAGGAGTGGGACCAGATGGTCTACAAGCCCACCGACGGCTGGGGCGGCGTGGGACTGACCAAGATCGACTCGCGGGAGACGCTGGATATGCTGTTGCCCTTTCTCAATCAGATGGACCTGCGTTTCTTCTACGTGGAGAAGTTCATCGACTACGACAAGACCGACTACCGGGTCGACATCGTCGACGGAGAGTTCATCGGATGCTACGGGCGCAAGGCAGGCGGCGGGGATTGGCGCACCAACGTCACCAGCGGCGGCAGCGTCTTTCTGCGCGATCCCGAGCCCGAGGTGATCGAACTGGCGAAGAGGGCGGCGGAGGTGACGGGCCTCGAGATCGCCGGTGTGGATATCATCTACGACCTGGGTCGGGAAGAGTTCGTCGTCCTGGAGGTCAACGGCATCCCAGCGTTCGCCACACCCGAGCAGGAGAAGATGGGACTCGATTTCAATGACCGGAAGATCGAGAAGGTCGTCGACATCCTGGACCGAAAAAGCACCGAAAACGAGAAACTGAAGTAAAAACACCAAAAAAGATCAAGGAACAGAGAACCATGGCCAAAAAACAGAAACTCCCCAAGATCGGACTCCTCTATCTCGACTATGTCCTGCGCTTCTTCGACCGCTCCAACTTCAAGGGGTGGCCCGACAGGATCGAAACGGTGGTCTACCACTGGGGCAACGACAAAGACCGCTTCATCGAAGAGGTCAAACGCAAGAAGATCGACATCCTGGTGGGCAACATCCCCGCCACCGCCTACGAAACCTTCCGGGAGATCGCCAGGGCGCTGCCCCATGTGCGCTTTGTCCCCTCCATCGAGACGCAGTTCGCCAACAAGTCCAAAGAGAACGTCACCCTCTTTTGCGAAAAGCACAATCTCTCCCACCCCGAGACGAAGATCTTCTACGACCGGGAGGAGGGGTACAAATATCTGGAAGAGTGCGAATACCCGATCATCGTCAAGCGCAGCTACGGCCCCAGCAACTACGGCGGTTACTATGTCCACAAGGTCAAGAGCAAGGAGGAGGCGAAAAAGCTCTTCGACGAGAAGAAGTATCTGCCGATGTACATCCAGGAGTGCATTCCCCTTCGGGCCGACATCCGCGTCATGCTGATCGGCCACAAGCCTGCCTGCGCCTTCTGGCGGGTCGCCGGAGAAGACATGGAGCTTACCAATACCTCCCAGGGCGGCTATATGACCTACGACGGGGTACCCATGGGAGCTCTGGAACTGGCGGTGGAGGCCTCCAAGGCGGCCAAGGCCGAATACTGGGCCTGCGACATCGCCGAGTACGACGGAAAGTACTACATCCTCGAATGCGCCACGGCCTTCGCCGCCTTCCCCTACTTCCGCGACTGGATCGGCCAGTATCTGATGTGGGACTTCAGCGACGGCTACTTCAAGAAACCCCACATCCCCCTCTACAACTGGGAGGAGCTGGGCAAGATCAACCCTTCGCTGCTGCGGACGATGCGCCACATCGAGTTCAGCCGCTACATCCCCTCCACCGACGGCGCGTATTACCTCAACGACAAAGAGGCCGACTGGGACATCGAGTTGACCGAAGAGAGTGTGCCCGAAGACATTCCGGATGATTCACATCTGCACAAAGCACCTCTGAAAAAGGAGGAGGAGATCCCCGAGCCGGTGCTGGAGGAGGCGAAAAAGGGAGCCGAGGTGCATCAGGAGCCGGAAGAGGGTGAAATGGACCTGGAGAGCGTGACGCTGACAGAACTGATGACCCTCCACGGTATGGAGGAAGAGATCGCCGTGGAGGTGATCCGCTACATCAAAAGCCACGACATCCAAAGCCTGGACCAACTGCTGGAAATCGAAGGGATCGACAGGCAGACACTGAAAGTCTGGGCCGAAGAGCTCCATAGCAAAACGCAACGTGATGATGTAGCCATCTGAGGGCGAAGGGAGCCTCACCCCGGGGATCGATCATGGGGAGCAGCTTCGCATAGACTCGATCGTTCGAATGGCAGGCTGTGAAACAGCCATACTGAACTTTTGATTTTCACTATTTACCAAATAAGGACACTGACTTTGAAACAACTCTACCACTCCTACGACGAAGCGGCGGCTCTTTTCCGTGAACTGGCCGAGCGGCGGCCCGATCTTTTCGCCGTGGAGGTGATCGGCCAGACGTGGGAGAAGCGCGACATTATCGCCGTGACCATTTCGCAGAACGTGGAGCAGGCTCATGAAAAGCCGGCGCTCTTCTACACCGGAACGATCCATGCCAGAGAGTGGATCGGTCTGGAACTGGCGATCGGTTTCGCCCAGTACGTCGATCGCAACATTGCCTACGACCACGATGTCCGGCAGGTGCTGGCCGATGCGGCCATCTACATGGTCCCCTGTGCCAATCCCGACGGCTTCGAGTACAGCCGCAACCACTTCAGCTTCTGGCGCAAGAACCGCCGCCAGAACGCCGACGGCAGCTATGGAGTGGATCTCAACCGCAACTTTCCGATAGGATTCGTCAAGAGCAAGAACCCCACCTCCAACGTCTACGGCGGGCCGGAGCCCTTCAGCGAGCCCGAGACCCGTGCCCTTCGCGATTTCGTCGAGAGCCATCCCAATATCGCCATCGCCCTGGATTACCACAGCCAGGGGAACGTCTTCTTCCCGGCCCACGACTTTCGCCACGAAGATACGACCGACACCACCGACATGAACGTGCTCTGCGCCAATATGGCCGAAGAGATCCGAAAGATAAGCGACCGGGAGTACGGCATCCATCAGGGAAAGCCTCCGACGAAGCTGATCTCCGGCAGCGGGCGGGAGTTCTACTACTCCAAAGGGATCCTGGCCACCGTCGTGGAGGTGGGCACCCGCAACATCTCTGACTATCTCGACGATATGATCGAGCATATCCGCGAGCACATCCCCGCTCTCATCGCCGCACTCAAAGAGGCGCCCAACTATGCCAAAGAGGGGCTCATGCCCCGCCCCGAAAACTTCCGGGCCACCTTTGTGGGCAAAGATACCGTGACGCTGGAGTGGGAACCCTACCCTTGTGGCGAGGGTGAGGAGATCTACTTCGAAATCTACCGCAGCCACCGGGAGAAGAGCTACTGCCGCCCCTTCAACCTGATGGGGCTGACCCAGGCCAACCGCTACGCCGACGCCAACCTCTGGAGCGACACCGCCTACTTCTACCACATTCGCGCCGTCGACAAGCGCAGCGGCCGAAAATCTCCCTTCGCCCCGGTTCTGGCGGTGCGCACGAGCGTGAGCGAAGACGAGTTTCACCGCACCTACTTCCCGCTCCCCGACAAGACCGGCTACGTCGCCCAGAAGGCCAAGGACAACGCCGCCCATTTCGGCGTCAACTCCCTCTTCGTCGGTGTGAACGAGACAAAGGGGATCAGCTACACGATGCTCAATTTTCCACTGAAGACGATCCCCGAAAACGCCAAGATCAAGCATGCACGGCTGCGCCTCTACCCCCTCAACCGGGTCGGGGTGACGGTGGAGAAGTATGGCGAGTGGGATGCCGGCATCGTGGAGCCGGAGAGCGTGAAGGACGTCACGAAATTCGATGAGGTGGACAGAGCGGAGATCCGCTCCTACGTCGGGCGCCCGACGCCCAGCAACCACCTGACCCAGGGGATCTGGCGCAGCTGGGATTTCAGTGAGATCGAGTGCCGCGAGCTGCAGAAGTGCATCGGGGACAAAGCGGTGACCTTCCGTATCGAGGGGCCCAAAACGCTGCCCGTAGGCCGGACGTCGCAGATGATGCAGTGGGACCTGGGATACGGCAAGTTTGGCGGCGGCCTGGCCTTTCGGCCGCAGCTGGAGATCACCTACACCCTGGAGCCCAACACCATGGAGCTCTTTCCGCGTCAAAGCTACACCGTCAGTGCAGAGGGTGTGGAAGAAGGGAAGATCCTCGCCGGTTTCGACGCCAAGGGGCGCAAGATCTACGCCACTTTCGACGTGGAGCTGGGGTCGCTGCCCGATTGGGAGTTCATGCAGATCACCCGGGCCTACGTGATCCTCAAACCGGTCAACGTCTATGCCAAAGAGAATATCCGCTTCCATCTGGAGATGATCGATGCCGACACCGAGCGCAACTACGAGGCGATCAAAAACCGGCAGATCATCGAAAACATCGGCTACGACGTCAGCGTCAGCGAGCTGAAGAACCAGGAGCAGATCTTCCTCTTCGACAGTTACGCGATCCAGGAACTGGGCAACCGGTTACGGGACAAGAAGTCGATCGCCTTTCTGCTGCGCCCAAGCGCCGCCCAGAAGCTGGTGAAAAACTCGGTGGTGGAGTGGCACAGCTCCCATCCCGAATTCACCCCCAAACTGGTGATCGAGTATCTCCACAAACGCCGCCGTCCCGTGGCCCCGGTGAGCGACCTGAAATACAAAATAGAGAACGGCAAGATCAAACTCACCTGGAAGAACCCGTCGGACAAGGATTTCAAAGGGGTCTTCGTCATCAAAAACCCCTTCCGAAAGCCCATCAATCCCTACGACGGCGACAAGCTCTACGGCGGCCCCGACAACTGGACTTTTGATGACTTCGGGGCGCTGGACGTGAAGAAATACTATGCCGTCTTCACCTACGACGACGTCCCCAATTTCAGCGAACCGGTGATATTGGAGTACCGGCCCAGGAAGTAGCGCCCAGTCCCTCTTCAGTCTTTTGAACAGGAGAATGAGAAGCAGCCGCCGGGAGGCGGCGAGAGCTCCTGAAAGTATATTTTCCATTAGATTCAGCTATCATACCTCCACCGTTAATTTTCCAAGGAGACTTCATGAAGAAAAAACTGCTGAAGACAATGGCGTTCTGTACCCTTTTGTGCCTCGGAGGCACGGCTTTGGCTGAGATGCCCGCTACTGCCACCGCACCTGAAGCCACAGCAGCGGCCAAGGTCGATCCCGCCGCTGTGGCAGAGGCCCAGAACCTTTTCAAGAGCATGGAGCTCTCCAAGATCTATTCCCAGATGGTCGATCAGGCTACCGAGGGGCTGGTGAAACGCCAACCCGCCCTGGCCGCAGTCAAGAAAGAGATCCGGGACTTCTACGCCAAATATATCGGCTGGGATGCGGTCAAAGATGATCTGGCCAAAGTCTACGCCAAATACTTCACCCCCAGGGAACTCAAAGACCTTGAAGCTTTTTACAGCACCCCCACCGGCCGTAAAGCCCTGCACCTCACCCCCCAGATCATGGCCGAGGGACGGCGGATCGGGATGGAGAAGGTGATCGCTCATCGGGACGAGCTCAAAGAGCTGGTGGTGAAAGCACTGCAGAA
>JALWZI010000286.1 GCA_027002755.1 Campylobacteraceae bacterium
TCGCCTCTATGCATGACCTGGCCGGATCCACCGTGATCCACTCCACCGGTGCCTGGGCGCTTCTGGCGGCCATCCTGGTCATCGGCCCCCGCAAAGGGCGCTACAAAGACGGCAAGGTCCGCGTCATTCCCGCCTCCAACGTTCCGCTGGTCGCCCTGGGGGCCTTCCTGCTCTGGATCGGCTGGTTCGGGTTCAACGGCGGCAGCGTGGGCTCCATAAGCACCAAGGAGAACGCCGACGCCGTCGCTTTGACGATCCTCAACACCAACACCGCCGGCCTGGCCGGAGCCATCATGGCGATGATCGTCCTCTATATCCGCTACCGCAAGCTCGATATCACCATGATCCTCAACGGGGCGCTGGGAGGGCTGGTGGCCATCACCGCAGGGGCGGACCTTTTCGATATCTACTCCCCCATCCTCATCGGTGCCATCGCCTCCCTGCTGGTCATGCTCTTCGTCCCTTTCTTCGACCGGCTGCAGATCGACGATCCCGTGGGCGCCCTCTCCGTGCATCTGATCAACGGGATCTGGGGAACGCTGGCGGTGGCGATCTTCGCCGATGTCTCCTTCTGGGCTCAGCTCAAGGGTGTCCTGGTGATCGGGGTCTTCGCCTTTGTCAGCTCCTACATCGTGATCCGGATCATCAACGCCTTCGCTCCCTTCCGGGCCAGTGACGACGATCAGCTCGAGGGACTCGACTACATCGAGTGCGGGATGGAGGCCTATCCCGAATTCAAACAGTCCATCTGATCCCGAAACCTGCTGGGGGTTTCCGGGCTTTTTGCGTTAAAATACATTCACCAATGAAGGAGAAAATATGAGAAAGATCGAAGCGATCATCAAACCGTTCAAACTCGAAGATGTCAAAGACGCGCTGCTGGAAGCGGGGATCGAAGGGATGACCGTCAGTGAGGTCAAAGGGTACGGCCGTCAACAGGGCCACAGCGAGCTCTACCGCGGCGCCGAGTATGTGGTGGATTTCATCCCCAAAGTCAAGATCGAAATCGTCGTCAGCAACGAAGAGTACATGCGAGCCGCCGTCAAGGCGATCCAGGAGGCCGCCAAAACCGGCAAGATCGGCGACGGGAAGATCTTCGTCTCTCCCGTAGAGCACGTCGTCCGCATCCGGACTGGCGAAGAGGACGAAGAGGCCCTTTGAGCCCCTTCCCTGTGACGCGCGGCATCTCAACGTGGGAAAGCGAATTTTGAGACCTTTGATCCTGTTGCTTCTATGCCTATTCTGGATGACGCCTGAAGTTCAGGCTGCCGACTCCTCCACGTTGCTCGGCACGTGGAAGACCCAGCGTGCTTTCGCCGCGAAGGGAGAACGCCACGAAGAGACAGAGATCCTGCGTTTCAATCCCGGAAGCTTTCGGATGCAGCTCTTCACGACGATCCGGAAGGGCCCTTTTCTGGTCAAAAACCTCCGGATCGAGGCCACCGGCATCTGGAAGCGCCGGGATCGGATCCTGGTCCTGATGCTTCAGCAGATCCGTTTCACCGGCGTCGACGAGACCCGTGGGATCAACCAGGCCTCTTTCAACACCCTGGTGCGGCAGTTGCGGGGCCGCTACCTCAGTGATCCTATCCGCATCCTTTCCGTTCAGGCTCTCAGCGAAGATGTCCTCTCTCTGGACAATGGAGATGGAGCGGTCAAAGACTACAAGCGAACCGCCCAGTAGAGAGCATCCTATATTATAGAATATTATTTTCAGAACTCCGAAGCTCTTCCGCAGTGACGAGATCGATACCCTCCCCCCGAACCACCCCGATCTTCCTCTGACAGGCCAGTGACGGCAGCGAAAGATATTTGCCGATCTGCCGTCCCTGATGGAAGTGCCCTTCGATCACCAGATCGACAGATTCGGGATAATGAGCAAGGATACGCCGGGCCTTCTCATCGAAATCCGGATAGTTTCTGCAGATATTTTTGCGGGAGAGCCTGGCCATCTGCCGGTCGATGATCGTTTTTTCCCTGAGTCTTAGCAGGCGCAGTATCAAAGGGCTTCGCAGGAAAAAGGTAAAGATCTCGTATCCGATCCCGGTCTCGTACCGATCCCCGTGGCTCAGGGCGACCTTGCGCTCTCCCCACTGCATGAGAACGGGTTGCGCCTGCCGGGGATAGACATTGATATTTGGAAATATATTCTTAAGGAGGAAGTCGTGATTCCCTTCGAAGTAGTGGATTTCCATCCGGATGGAGAGTCGCTGCAGCAGCGCTATCGCCTCTTCGGAAAATCTTCGTATATAGGTCCCGCCGCAGTCAAAAAGCAGATCGAAGATATCCCCCATCAGAAAGAGCTGCGGCGTTGTGATCTCCCCACGATCCAGAGATTTCAAGAGGTCGAGAAAGGCGTCGCCGTGGTGGGGGTAGTGGGCATCGGCGACGAAAAGGGCACCCTCTTTGATGGATGGAAGATGGAAGATGGAAGATGGAAGATTGTTTTGGTCCTCTTTCTCATTCATCTTCCATTCTCCATCGTCCATCTTCCATCCCGGTGATCGCTTACGGCACGTAGGCGATCACCGGCAACCCTGTTCCCTCATCCAGTCCCATCATCAGGTTGGCCGCGGCGAGGGCCTGGCTGGCGGCGCCGCGCAGCAGATTGTCGATGGCGGAGCTGACGAAGAGCGCGCGGCCGTTGTGCTGGGCGTAGATGTCGCAGAAGTGGGTCCCGGCGACGCTTTTGATATCCACCGGTTTGTCGCGCAGGCGGATGAAGCGTTCAACGTCATAGGACCGCTCCAGCACCTCCCGCGGGTCGATCTCCTCCTTGAGAGTCGCATAGACGCTCACCAGCTCCCCCCGGGTGGCGGGGATAAGATGGGGGACAAAGTTGACCTGGACCTCCGCACCATGGACCTTGGCGATTTTTTCGGCGATCTCGGGGGCGTGCCTATGTTTGAGCGGATTGTAGGCGATGATGTTGTCGTTGATGGTGACGAAGTGGCTGGTCTCCGTCAGCTTCTTGCCCGCGCCGCTGACCCCCGATTTGGCATCGACGAAGAGCGGTGCATCGGTGTCGATATAGGGGATGAAGGGGAGGATCCCCAGGAGCGTCGCCGTCGGATAGCAGCCCGGACCCGCCACCAGACGGGCCACCCGGATCTCGTCACGGTAGTATTCGATAAGGCCGTAGACCG
>JALWZI010000287.1 GCA_027002755.1 Campylobacteraceae bacterium
TCCTGGGGCTCAAGACCCTGACAGTTATCGAGGAGGCGCTGCAGCTCATCGAGAAGCGCCACGGCAAGCGGATCGACTTCAAACAGGTGGATATCAACGATCCCAAGGTCTACGACTACATCGCTACCGGCAATACTTTGGGGCTTTTCCAGATCGAATCGGCGGGGATGCAGGATCTGGCCAAAAAGCTCAAACCCAGTACCTTCGAAGATATCATCGCGATGCTGGCCCTCTACCGCCCCGGCCCCATGGAGTCGGGGATGCTGGACGACTTCGTCGAGCGGAAGCACGGAAGGGCCGAGATCACCTATATGTTCCCGGAGCTGGAGCCGATCCTCAAACCCACCTACGGGGTCATCGTCTATCAGGAGCAGGTGATGCAGATTGTCCAGACTATCGGGGGCTTCTCCCTGGGCGGGGCGGACCTGGTGCGCCGGGCGATGGGAAAGAAGATCAAGGAGGAGATGGACAAACTCAAAGGGGAATTCGCCGAGGGGGCGGCCAAAAAGGGCTTCGACCGGGCCAAAGCCGCCGAGCTCTTTGATCTGATTGTCAAGTTCGCCGGCTACGGATTCAATAAATCCCACTCCGCCGCCTACGCTATGGTCACCTTCTACACCTCCTATCTCAAGTGCTACTATCCCACCGAGTTCATGGCGGCCCAGCTGACCCTGGAGAAGGACAATACCACCAAGGTGGTCCGCTATGTCGATGCGGTCAAGCACATGGGGATCGACCTCCTCCCTCCCGACGTCAACCGCTCCGATCTGGCCTTCGTTGCTGACGAGATCGAGGGCAGGCCGACGATCCTTTTCGGTCTGGGGGCCATCAAGGGAGCCGGCGACATCGCCGTACGATCCATCCTCGCGGCCCGCGAAGAGGGCCCTTTTCGGGATCTGAGCGACTTCGTCTCCCGCATCGACACCGCCAAGGTCAACAAGAAGGTGATCGAAGCCTTCATCAAAGCCGGGGCGCTGGACGGTCTGGGCTACACCCGCAAAGCGATGCTGACTCAGATCGAAACGGTCATGGAGACCGCCTCCAAGGCGGCCCAGGCCAAGAAGATGGCCGAAAACTCCCTCTTCGGCGGAGGAGAGGAGATGACCCATGTGGAGCTGAGCCTCGATCCTATGGAGGAGTTCGAGCCGCTGCAGATCCTGGAGTTCGAGAAGGAGACCCTGGGCTTCTATGTCTCGGGACACCCTCTGGACAAGTACCGCGACGAGCTGGCCCAGATCGACTACATCCTCAGCTCCGAGATCGACGAGCTGGCCGACGGCTCCCAGGCGCTCATTATCGGCAAAATCGAGGCGATCACTGAAAAGATCTCCAAAAAGGGAAACAAATTCGGCATCGCCAATGTCATGGACCTCCACGGCAATATCGAGCTGATGCTCTTCGCCGACCGACTCAAGGAGTTGGAAGAGGAGTTCGATCTCTCCCGTCCCATCGCTTTCAAGGTCAAAGTGACCAAAGACGGGGAATTCACCCGGATGAACATTCTCAAGATCGAGACCCTCAAAGAGGCGAAAAAAGAGAAGGTCAAGGTCAAAAAGGAGCAGAAGCACACCGAAGCTCCCGAGGAACAGCCTCCGGTGATCCTGGCCCTGGACCTGATGCCCGATCCCAGGATCGTCGAAGAGCTCTACTGCCTGGCCGAGCGCAACCCTGGCCCCCACCCCCTGCAGCTGCAGATCCGCTCCAAACTGGCCGATGTGGTGATCGAATCCAAAGTCTATGTCAGCCGGGCGATCATCGAAGAGGCCAGGAGTCTGGGGATCCAGTCCGCGGAGCTGAGTGCGTAAAGCACTTCACCCGTTACCCTCCTACCCATCCCGGGAAGCCGATCTCTTCCCGGGGCCGACTCTGTTTTTCTGCAATTTCATGCCCTGGAGTACAATCTGTGTAGTAGGGAAACACTTTGATCTTCTTTCCCCTGCGCTCTCTCGGATCACTGGAAGCTCCAACCCTACTGCCGATATAATGATCTCACCAATAACAATCCCAATATTCCAGGAGAAGTTCCCATGAGTACGAAACCAACCATCGTCTGGTCCAAAATCGACGAAGCACCGGCTTTGGCCACCTATTCCCTCTATCCCATCGTCAAAAAGTTCGTCGGCAAGGCCGGCGTCAACATGCGTCTGAGCGATATCTCCCTCGCCGGACGGGTTCTGGCCGCCATGGGCAAGCAGGAGGATGAGCTGGCCAGACTGGGCGAGCTGGTCCATCGGCCCGAAGCCAACATCATCAAGCTCCCCAACATCTCCGCCTCGGTGACCCAGCTCAAAGAGTGTATCGCCGAGTTGCAGGAGCATGGATATGACATCCCCGACTATCCCGAAAACCCCGAGACCGAAGAGGAGAAGCAGATCGCGGCCAAGTACGCCACCTGCCTGGGGTCCGCCGTCAACCCGGTCCTGCGGGAGGGCAACTCCGACCGCCGCAGCGCCCATGCGGTCAAAAAATATGCCCAGGAGCACCCCCACCGTCTCAAGCCCTTTGCCGAGGATTGCCAGGCCCGTGTCGCCCACATGGACGGTAAAGGGGATTTCTACTCCAATGAGCAGTCGGTGATCATTCCCAAGGCCCAGACGGTCAGCATCAAACTCAACGGTAAAACGCTCAAAGAGATCGAGGCCGAGACCGATGAAGTTATTGATGCGACCTTTATGTCCGCCAAAGCGCTGCGTGAGTTCTATGCCAAGACTATCGAAGAGGCCAAAGAGAAGGATCTGATCTGGTCCCTGCACCTCAAAGCGACGATGATGAAGATCTCCGATCCCATCATGTTCGGCCATGCCGTGGAGATCTTCTTCAAGGAGGTCTTCGAGAAGTACGGTGACGAGCTGAAGAAGCTGGGTGTCAATCCCAACCAGGGGCTGGGGGATATCTACGACAAACTCAAAGACTCTGACAAAAAAGAGGAGATCGAAGCGGCCATCAAAGAGGTCATCCTCAACGGCAAGCCCGATCTGGCCATGAGCGACAGCGACAAGCTCATTACCAACCTGGATGCCCCCAACCTGGTGATCGTCGATGCCTCCATGCCCGTCGTCATCCGCGAGGGAGGGAAGCAGTGGGACAAAAACGGCGACGCCCGTGAAACCCTGGCGGTCATTCCCGACAG
>JALWZI010000288.1 GCA_027002755.1 Campylobacteraceae bacterium
TCAGGGAGTTCATCGCAAAGGCGATATATTCCCAGAAGCTTTCGGTCGTCAGGCGGATGGAGGGGAAGAGGGTGTTGGTGAAGCCCCGTTGTCCCACCACCAGCCCGGCGGCGACGGTGCTCATGACTCCCGAAACGCCCAGTCGCTCGGCGATGAGGAAGGAGCCGTAGGCGGCGACGGTAGTGAGGGTGATGACGATCATCACGTCATCGAGATTCTGCATCGCCACCGCCGTCAGAAAGCCCACGATCACCCCCACGAGCAGCCCCAGCCCCACCACACGGAAAAATTCGATGACCGCCTCCTGGGGTGTCGAGAGGTCACCGTGGATGAAAGCCCAGGCGATGGTAAAGATCACGATGGCCGTCCCGTCGTTGAGGAGGCTTTCACTCTCCATCAGGACCCGCAGTCGCTGAGGAACCCCCAGCTTTTTGAAAAGGGCGACCACTGCGACCGGATCGGTGGCCGCCACCGCGGCGCCGAAGAGGATCCCCACGGCCCAGTTGAGGGCATGGAGCTGGGGAAGATGCTGACCGATGGGGATCATCACCGCCGCTGTCGCCAGTGTCGAGAGGATGACCCCGGGAACCACCAGGGTAGCGATAGGCCAGAAGTCCCGCCGGATATCGTCAGCTTTGAGATGGATCGCCGCTTCGAAGATCAGTGGCGGCAGGAAGATATCGTAGAGAAGCTCCTGCGTCAAATGGGGAGCGTTGAGCAGATGCAGAGCCCCGAGAACGATACCGACCGCCATCAGGGCGATGGTATAGGGCAGATCGATCCGACGGGCTGCGACGGCGACGACGGAGGCGATAACGAAAAGGATCAGAATCGCGATTTCGTAGGGCACCTTGCTCTTCCTCCTTTCTATTTTGCTATCGTCCCGATCCTATGCCGATTATACACTTTTGAACTCAACAGATCTTCGATGGTTAGTATTAATGCGATACTATTGTTTCAGATCGATCGGATCGTAAAAGCTTTGCCAAAAGGAGAAAGAATGGGACGATTGATCCTCCTGAGACATGGACAGAGCCTCTACAACCGGCGGAACATTTTCACCGGGTGGACCGACGTGGATCTGAGCGAAGAGGGGATCGCCGAGGCGAAACGGGCCGGACAGCTCCTCAAAGAGAGCGGCCTGTATCCGGAAATCTGTTTCAGCTCCTGGCTCAAACGGGCGATCCATACCGCCCAGCTGGCACTAGGGGAGATGGATTGGGAACAGATCGACTGCTGTAAGAGCTGGAAGCTCAACGAACGTCATTACGGCGCCTGGCAGGGGAGGAACAAGGACGAGGTCAAAGCTGAAGTGGGGGAGGAGGCTTTCATCGCCGTGCGTCGGGGCTACGCCACACCCCCGCCGCCGCTGCCCGACGGCGATCCCCGCCTGCCGCAGAACGATCCCAAATTCCGCCTCATCGACCCGCAGGACCTTCCCCGAAGCGAATCGCTCAAAGAGACCCGTCGGCGGACCCTGAACTATTTCTACGAAGCGATCGCTCCCGAACTGGCGAGGGGGCGGACAGTCCTGGTCAGCGCCCACGGCAACTCCCTGCGGGCTCTGACCATGTCCATCGAGGGTCTCAGTCCCGACGAGATCGTTCATGTGGAGATCCCTACGGGAGTTCCGATCCTTTATCACTTCGATGAGACGCTAAAGATGCAGGAGAAGAAGGTCCTGGCTTGACAGGGAAAAGTTTGAGAGTTATCATTGGAAGAAGCCTGATAAAAGGAGGATGTCATGGGACGCTATACCGAGAAACTCGAGGAGATCAAACGGCTGATCGGAGACCTGCAGAAGGAAGCCCCCGAAGCGATCGGGGCCTTTCACACTTTCATGGAAGCGGTGGAGAAGCCAGGCGCCATGGATGCCAAGTCCAAAGAGCTGGTCAATGTGGGATTGGCGGTGGCGGCCCAGTGCGAATGGTGCATCGCCCTGCATACCAAAGGGGCCCTCGATGCCGGCGCCACCCGGGCCGAGATCATCGACGCGGCCCTCCAGGCGGTGCTGATGCACGGCGGACCGGCTTTGATGTACATGACGCCGGTGATCAATGCGTTGGATGAGTTTGGAGCGAAATAGGTCGCGTCATCCTGAACTTGATTCAGGATCCACGGTTTGATGGGTATTCAAGACCCTGGATTCCGGGTCAAGCCCGGAATGACGTTAATCAATTATCTATATAACAAGGACTAGCCATGGACAAACTCACAGCCGAAGAGATCTACTACACGATGGTCCTGGGACGGAAGTTCGAATACGCCGCCAAAGAGCACTATATGAGGGGGGAGATTTCGGGCTTTCTCCATCTGGATATCGGGCAGGAGGCGCTGAGTGTGGCGGCGATGAAGGCTTTCGACCACGGGGATGTCTTCACCACCTACCGGGAGCACATCATGGCCATCGCCCGGGGTATCGAACCCAAGGCGGTGATGGCGGAGCTCTTCGGCAAAAAGAGCGGCGTGAGCGAAGGGCGGGGCGGGTCGATGCACCTCTTCGATCCCAGCCACTTCTTCTACGGCGGCGACGCCATCGTGGGCGGCCATCTACCCAACGCCGTAGGCTGCGCATATGCCCGGAAATTCCAGGAGAGCGAGCATGGCGTCATGGCGGTTTTCGGCGACGGGGCCACCAACGGGGGCGCCTTTTTCGAATCGCTCAATATTTCCAGCGCCTGGAAACTGCCGATGCTCTTTCTCTGCGAAAACAACCGCTACGCCATCGGCACCGAGATCACCCGGGTTGCCCCTTTCCTGGAGCAGGCCAAAAAGGCCGAGCCCTACATGCCTACGATGGAGGTCGACGGCAACGACGCCGTGGCGGTCTACGAAGCGGTCAAGGAGGCCCAGGCCTACATCCAGAAGGGCCACGGCCCCATTTTCATCGAAGCCTTCACCTACCGGTGGGAGGGGCACTCCATGAGCGATCCGGGGACCTACCGCAGCCCCGAGGAGATGGAGATCTGGAAGCGGCGCGATCCCATCGCACGGATGCAGCAGGTGCTGCGGGAACGCTACGGTATGAGCGATGCCCGGATCGGGGCCCTGGACCAAAAGGCCCAGGCAGCGGTGGACGAGGCGGTGGACTATGCTTCCAAAAGCCCCGAACCGGAGGTCTCGGAGCTCTTCGACCATGTTTTTGTGGAGGAGGTGGCCCATGATTGAGATGCTCTATCGCGAAGCCCTGAACCGGGCGATCGACGAGTGTATGGCGGCCGATCCCAATGTGGTGATGCTGGGTGAGGATGTAGGGCTCTACGGCGGCAGCTACCGTGTCAGTGAAGGGCTGGTGAGCAAATATGGTGAGAAACGGCTCATCGACACCCCCATCGCCGAGCTGAGTATCGTGGGGAATGCCGTCGGGATGGCTATCGGGGGCCTGCGCCCCATCGCCGAGATCATGACGGCCAACTTCAGCCTCCTTGCCTTCGACCAGATCATCAACCATATGAGCAAGTACCGCTATATGAGTGCGGGCAAGATCACCCTGCCGATGGTGGTCCGTTTCCCCCAGGGGGTGAGCAAACAGCTGGCGGCTCAGCACAGCGAAAGCTACGAGCAGATGCTCAGTGCCGTCCCCGGGATGCACGTTTTTGCCGCCGGCGATCCCCACTACGCCTACCACGCCCTCAAAAAGGCGATCCTGATGGACGATCCGGTGGTGTTCATCGAGCATGAACTGCTTTACAACAAAAAAGGGGAAGTCGATTTCGATGCCGAAGTGGATCCCTTCAAAGCCCGGATCGTTAAAGAAGGAAACGATGTGACGATCGTCAGCTACCTCAAAATGGTCGACGACGTGATGGCGGCGGTCCCCGAGATCGAGGAACGAACAGGTAAAAAGTGCGAAGTGATCGACCTGCAGTCCCTCAACCCCATCGACACCGGGACCCTGAAAACCTCCATCGAAAAGACCGGACGCCTGGTGGTCGTGGAAGAGGATCACAAGATGGGGGGCTACGGTGCCCAGATCGTCAGCTGGGCCGCCGAGAGCCTCTTCTACGCCCTCGATGCCGCGCCGCTGCGGATCGCCGGCGAAAACGTCCCCATCCCTTACAACCGCCAACTGGAGCTCGCTTCCATCCCCACGCCCGACAAGATCGCGGCGAAGATCATCCAATGGGGGGCGGACAATGGCCTATGAGATCGTCATGCCCCAGCTCTCCGATTCGATGGAGGAGGGCAAGCTCATCAGCTGGAAAGTCAAACCCGGTGACCAGGTGAAAGTCGGCGACGTCATCGCCGAAGTCGAAAGCGACAAGGCGATCATGGAGGTGCAGAGCTTCAAGGAGGGGACCGTCAAAGAGCTGAGGGTCCAGGAGGGGCAGAGCGTGCCCGTCGGAACGGTGATCGCTGTGATTGAGCCAACAGGCTCAATCACAAGTGAGGAGTCAGGAGTGAGGAGTGAGGAGCGGGCGAAGCCTGCGGCTTCGAATGAGCAATTAGGAATGAGGAATGAGGAACCGAAAGAAGAGCCTCAAAAAACTACTCAACCTTCAACACCTAAATCTTCAAACGACAAAGAGGCGCAACGCGCCGTTCAAACGACAAACGACTCCCATTCCATCCTCGACCAAATCCTCGGCTTCAACGAAACCCCACCTTCAATCCAAAATCCGGGCGAAGCGACCGGCGTCGCTTCGCCGAAGGCCCGCGCCCTGGCGGCCCAATACGGCCTCGATATCGAGGCGCTTCAAGAAGAGGGCAAGCTCCCCACACCGGCCCACGAAGCCGATGTGAAACGCTACTACTACCGCCGCTACTTCACGGCCAAAGCCCTGAAGCTCCTGCACGAATACGGACTCTCTCCCGAGCTTTTCCCGGTGGGCAAAAAGCATAGCGAAAAGGAGATTCTCGCCTACATCGCCGAACATGAGATCCCCAAACCCGAGCCGCTCAGCCCCATGCGCAAGGCGATTATCGCCACCGTCACCCAGGCACAGCAAAAGCCGGTCTACCACATCTACGACGCCATCGACGCGACGCTGCTCAAAGCCCACGAGAGCGAGCGCTACACCCTCACCGTCTGGCTGCTCAAACTCTTCGCCGAGGCGATGATGCGTCACGAAGATTTCCGAAAGACCCTCAGTGGCGACGCCATGCAGCTGTGGCCCAATGCCTCGATCGCCCTGGCCATGGCCGACGGTGAAGCCCTCTACATGCCGGTCTTTCGGGACCTCAACCGCAAAAGCGTCGCACAGATCGCCGACGAGCTGGCGGCGATGAAAGAGAAGGTCAAAACAGGCCGGGTGACGCCGGAGGATTTGAAAGGCTCGACCTTCGGTATCAGCAACTTAGGCATGACGGGCATCGAGCGTTTCGATGCCATGATCAACGCCCAGGATTGCGGCATCGCCGCCGTCGGCAGTGAAACGGGCGGCAAAATCTCTGTCACCCTCACCCTCGATCATCGGATCGTCAACGGACTGCAGGGGGCGCAATTCATGCAGACCCTCAAGGAGCTGGCGAAAGAGAAGACCCTTTTCAAAACTTGACAAAAGGGCCGCGGTGACGTATCATTATGTAGATACACAAGGAGCACACAATGACAATAGCGATCAAAAAGTGGGGAAACTCCCTGGCGATCCGACTCCCCAAAGAGATCGCCAAATCCCTGGCGGTCAAGGACGATACCAAGCTCGACGTACAAATCGAAGAGGGAAAGTTGATCCTGACCCCGCGAAGGGAAGAGGATTTGTCGCAATTGCTGGAGCAAATCACCCCGGAAAACCTCCATCGGGAGATCGATACGGGCGAAGCGGTCGGCCATGAGATCTGGTAGAGACTATGTCCCGGATCGGGGCGATCTCGTCTGGCTCGATTTCAATCCCCAAGCCGGGCACGAGCAACGGGGCCGCCGTCCCGCATTGATCCTCTCTCCCAAAGCCTACAACGAAAAGACCTCATTGTGTATCGCTTTGCCGATCACTTCCAAAGTCAAAGGCTACCCCTTTGAAGTGAAGCTCGATCCCGCACTTCCCATCCACGGCGTCATCCTCGCCGACCAGGTCAAGAGTCTCGATTTCACGGTCCGCAACGCCGCATTGATCTGCCGAATCGACGAGGCGACACTTCACGAGGTTCAGCGCAAGCTCTCGGTATTGATCCACTAAACCAAAAGGAGACCCCATGCACCACCACAAAAGAGCCAAAGCGACCGAAGAGACCGAAGTCCATCTGATCGGCAGCGGGATCGCCTCCCTGGCGGCGGCCTATTACCTGATCGAAGATGCCGGGGTGATCCCCGAAAAGATCACGATCTACGAGCAGCGCAACGTCACCGGAGGGGCTCTGGACGGATCGGGAGATCCCGAGCGCGGCTTCTTGATCCGGGGCGGCCGGATGCACGAGGAGCACTATCGGTGCTACTGGAGTCTTCTCGACAACGTCCCCTCCCTGGAAGATCCCGAGGTGAGCGTCACCGAGGAGTCCAAGGAGTTCAACAGCCGCTTCGTCTCCCACGCCCAGGCGAGGCTGCTGCGAGACGGCAAAAAGGTCGATCTGAGCTCCTACGGGGTGGGCACCAAAGACCAGCTCCTCATGAGCCGGCTTCTGTTCACCCCCGAGAGCCGCCTGGACGGGCTCAAGATCGAGGAGTGGTTCACCGGAGAGTTTTTCCGGAGCAACTTTTGGCTCCTTTTTACCTCGATGTTCGCCTTCCAGAAGTGGAGCTCCCTGATGGAGATGCGCCGCTATATGCTGCGCTTCATGCACCTGATGCCGGGGATGAAACATCTGGAGGGGATTTTGCGGACCAAATACAACCAATACCACTCGGTGGTCCTTCCTCTGCAGCGCCTCCTGGAGGACCGGGGGGTCCGCTTCGCCCTCGACACCCAGGTACTGGACATCGAATTCGCCTCTGAAGGCGAGGGGAAACGGGCGAACCAGCTGCGGGTACGCGAACGCGACGGCACGGAGCGGACCGTCTCTCTGGGGGAGCACGCCTACTGCTTCCTCACCAACGGTTCCATCGTCGACGCCGCAGACGAAGGGGACCTGAACCGCGCCCCCGTCCTCAAAGGGGTCGAAGATTCGGGGGCCTGGCAACTCTGGCAAAAGGTCGCCGCCAAGGATCCCGCCTTCGGGAAGCCGGAGGTCTTCTGCGGGGACGTGGATCGGAGCAAATGGTACTCCTTCACCGTCACGATGCGGGACTGGACCTTCCTCGACTATATGGAGGATTTCACCGGCAACACCCACGGAACGGGCGGCCTGGTGACGATGACCGAGTCCAACTGGCTTATGTCGATCGTCATCGCCCGGCAGCCCCATTTCCCCAACCAGCCCAAAGATACGACGGTCTTCTGGGGCTACGGCCTCTACCCCGACCGGATCGGGAACAAGGTCAAAAAACCCATGAGTGCGTGCACCGGGCGGGAGATCCTCGAGGAGCTCTGGTACCACCTGGGGATCGAGGAGCTCATGGAGCCGATCATGCAAAGCGACCGCCTCGTCAACGCCATCCCGGTCGCCATGCCCTTCATCGACAGCCTCTTCATGCCCCGATCCGCCGGGGATCGTCCCGAGGTACTACCCGAGACTTGCGAAAACTTCGCCTTCCTGGGTCAGTTCGCCGAAGTCGAGGACGACTGCGTCTTCACGGTGGAGTATTCGGTCCGCACGGCGATGGAGGCGGTCTACGGACTCTTCGACTGCGGCAAAACCCCGCCCCCGGTCTACGTCGGAGCCCACCACCCCAGCGCCCTGGTCAAGGCGATGGCGGCGCTGGCGAAATAATAAGGTCATTGGCCATTGGGGATTGGTTTGAAAGTGAATTTGTAGACAGAGAGATCATACGATATACAAAAAGGACTTTTCGATGAACTACGACTACGACATCCTCTTCCTCGGCGGCGGGCTCAACTACGCCGGCGCGGTGGTGGCATCCAAAGCGGGACTCAAATGCGCTCTGGTGGAGAAGAATCCCGCGCATCTAGGGGGTACCTGCCTCCACAACGGCTGCATCCCCTCCAAGATGTACCTGGAGGCCGCCGAAACGATTCGAAAGGCGAAAAAAGACCATTTCTCCGGCTCGATCGCTCTGGAGATGGCGAAGCTGGACGACGAGAAAGAGGAGCTGCTGGTACGCGCCACCAAAGCCATCACGAAGCAGTGTGCGGGCGTGGATATCGTGAAAGGGCAGGGGGTCTTGACGGCCCCTCACATTGTCGAGGCGGCGGGACGGACGCTGACGGGGCGGTACATGATCATCGGCACCGGCTCGCGCCCTTTCATTCCCGAGGGCATTGAGTATGACGGTGTAGGGGTCATCACAAGCGACGAGGTGCTCAATATGCGATCCCTTCCCGAGAAGATCGCCGTCTACGGTGACGGAGCCATCGGACTGGAGATGGCGAGCTTCTTCGCAAGCGCGGGAGTGGAGACCGAGCTGATCTGGCGGCACGACACGCTGCTGCGTAAAGCCCATCCGATAATCTCCCAAAACCTGATGAAGCAGATGGAGTCTCTGGGAGTCACTCTTAGCCCCGAACGTTCCATCCAAAGCGCCAAAACGACCCGACGGGGAGTCCATATCCGCTACACCGACGGCAAAGAGCACTATGTTCCGACGCTCCTGGTGGCCACGGGGCGCCGCGCGGTCACCGATGCCGTGCAGGTCCCCGAGATCGAGATCGGCAAAAAGGGGATCGTCACCGACGAACACTTCGAGACGACGCTGAGGGATCACTACGCCATCGGGGACTGCAACGGCAAGCTCCAGCTGGCCCACGCCGCCCGGGCCGAAGTGCTCTACGTGGTGCGCCGGATTCTAGGCAAAAAGCCCGAAACGATCGATCTGGAGCATGTGGTCAGGTTCATCCACACCCTGCCGTGCTCCTACGCCGTCGTGGGCAAAAGCAAAGCGGAGCTGGAAAGAGTCGGAACGGAGTACCGTGAAAGCGTCGTGCCGCTGAGCGGACTCCCCTTCGCCCTGACCCACGACGGAGCCGACGGCGTGATGATCGTCTACGCCGACGCGGAGGGCTTCATCCTCGGCGGTGAGATCTTCGCCCCGAACGCCGAGGAGCTCATCGCGGTCGTCGCCATGGCCGTGGCCGGCGAAATGGACGCCGCGACGGCCAAACGGACGATCCTGGCCCACCCGACCTTCGGCGAATCGCTGGAGAAGGCTTTTTGGCGGCTATGATCCTCCACCGCTGGGGTCTGATCCCCTATGAAGAGGCCCGCGAAAAGATGAACGAGGTCCACACCACAGCCTGTGCTGACGGTCAAAACCATCTGATCTTTTGCTCCCATCCGCTCTGCTACACCGTCGGCAGCGACGATCCGGGCGGCTGGAGCGTGGAGACGATCCCCGCCGACCGGGGCGGCTCCATCACCTGCCACTCCCCGGGACAGCTGGTGGCCTACTTCTGCTTCCAGGCGCCCGAGCCTGCCGTGTTTTACCGAAAAGTGCGCCGCGCCTACGACGCCCTCTTTGCCGAGCTGCTCCCCCGGGCCCGCTACGATGCCGGGCGTCCGGGATGGTATATCGACAATCGCAAGATCGCTTCGCTTGGCTTCCGCTACCGAAACGGCGTGAGCCTCCACGGCGTCGCCCTCAACGTCGACGTGGACCTGGCCGCTCACAACCGCATCACCCCCTGCAACCTCGACGGCGTCACCGCCACCTCGTTGGCGAATGAAGGGGTAGAAATCTCATCGGTTGAACTGGAAAATCACCTTGTGGGTATCACTGAAAAAGTCTGGAATGAAACGTTACACCCAATGACCAATAACCAATACACCAATGACCATAAGGCGAAGCCTTGATCCACAAACCCCGCGTCAAAGCCCCCGATCCCCATCTGATCGCCAAAACCGACGAGATTTTGAGGGCGCACGATCTCACCACCGTCTGCGAGGAGAGCGCCTGCCCCAACCGGACCGAATGCTACGCCCGCGGCACGGCGACCTTCATGATCCTGGGGGATACCTGCACCCGTGCGTGTCGATTCTGCAACGTCAAAACGGGGCGGGGACTTCCCCCCGATCCGGAAGAGCCCGAACGGATCGCGGCGGCGGTGCGGGATCTGGGGCTGTGCTATGCGGTGATCACTTCGGTGGACCGGGACGACCTGAGCGATTACGGATCGTCGCACTTCGCCGCCGTGGTCGAAGCGATCCGCGCACGTGCGCCGGGGGTGAAGATCGAGCTCCTCACCCCCGATTTCCGGGGAGACGCCGCCGCCCTGGATACCGTGATCGCCGCCGGGCCCGACAAACTGGCCCACAACGAAGAGACGGTCCGCCGCCTCTCGCCGCAGATCCGCCCCCAGAGCGACTACGACCGCTCCCTGGAGGTGCTGCGCCAT
>JALWZI010000289.1 GCA_027002755.1 Campylobacteraceae bacterium
GTCCGAAACGCTGGCCGAACTTTCCGGCGTTGACGTTGAGGAGTTTGCGATGGCAGAGATTGACGACCGCCGCCTCCATGGCACCGGTGCCGCTGGAGGCCAGCATCACCACCTCATCGGTAGCCATCAGTTCAAAGAGTTTCGTCCGGGCCTCGGCGAAGATCGCTTCGAACTCCGGAGTCCGGTGGTGCAGGGTCGGCCCCGCCATGGCCAGACGGACCGATTCGGGGACGGGGGTGGGACCGGGGGTAAAGAGGAGCATAGCCTATCCTTGCGTCAAAGTTCACCCTGCGGAGCTTTCCTCAGGGCAAATGCGAAGGATTATATCCAAATGGGGGTTAAGAAGGGATGGACCCATGACCCCGGCAGGGATTACCCTTCCCGGTTCAATGGCCCGACAGTGAAAAGATTCTCCCCGTTCTCGTGGCGGTAGCCCAGCTCCATCCCGTGGCGTTCCAGGATCTCCCGGACGATGTAGAGCCCCAGGCCGAAGCCCTCCTCTTTCGGCTCTGCATACTCCTGTCGGAAGGGTTCGGTGTAGTGTTCCAGGGGCCGTTTGAGCGGCGCCCCGTGGCTGCGGATCACCAGGCGGCCCCCTTCGACTCCGATGCACGGATCGCGGCCGTATTTTCGGGCGTTGTCCAGGAGATTTTTGATGACGATCACCATCGCCTCCCGATCGGCGAAGAGGGTCAGCTCCTCCGGGATCTCCATACCGACCTCCTCCGCTTCGCAGTAGAGCCGGCGGCACGCCTCCAGGGCCAGCTCCTTTACATTTAATTCCTCCCGCTCGGCGAAGGGCTCCGATCCGGCGGCGATCCGCTCCACCTCCACCAGCTCTCCCAGGAGGATCGAGAGACGCTGAAAGATCGTGCCGAGCATCCGGCGGGTCCGAGGCTCATGACTCAGCTCCGCCAGGAGTTTGCCTTTGGTCACCGGGGTGTTGAGCTCATGGAGCAGATTCCGCAGAAAGAGCCGCCTCGCCTCGCCGTAGCGTTTCAGGCGCTCCGCCGAATCGTAAAAGGCCCGGGCGATCCGGGAGATCTCATCCTCTCCGCTGCGGAAACGCTCCGCATAGCGCAGC
Source organism: Campylobacteraceae bacterium (assembly GCA_027002755.1). Taxonomy (GTDB): domain Bacteria; phylum Campylobacterota; class Campylobacteria; order Campylobacterales; family Sulfurovaceae; genus Nitratifractor. The sequence continues at coordinate 1,085 of JALWZI010000289.1, forward strand.
GGCTCTCCCCGGCCGTAGCGGCGGATATCCTCCTCCAGTCGCCGCATAGGACTAAGCGTCCGGCGCAGTGCCCAGTAGCTGAGGCTCAGAATCAGCAGGATCGCCCCCAGAAGCAGACCCGGGAGAAGATAGCGCCGAAAGGTATTCTGCCGGGCGTGGAGCAGCAGGTGCTTTTGGGGTGTACGGATCAGGAGGTAAACCTCGCCCCCGTGGCGGATGAGGCGTCGCCCATAGCGCCGCTTGTGCCCGCGGAGATTCGTCTGCCTCCCGTTACGGGGCAGGAACCGGGCGGCCCGGGCCGGAGGAACCCGCTCCAGGTCCAGGGTCTGCAGCAGTGTCTCGGAGAGTCGGCCATCCCGGCGCAGCTCCTGGAGGATCAGGCGGCTTTTGAGGAGCAGCGCCATCCGGTCCCGATGCTCCAGCTGCCGGTAGAGAAGCCCCCCGGCGATGAGGGTGACGATCAGAGCCGTGGCGAAGAGAAGGTTGAGTTTGAAAAAGATGGAGTGGCGGTTCATTCAGGGTCCGATGTACTGATAGCCTACCCCCCGGACCGATCGGATAAATCGGGGGTGGCGGGGGTCGTCGCCGATCTTGCGACGCAACCGGCTGACGATGACGTCGATGCTGCGTTCGCTGCTCTCCCAGCGAAGCGACTCGACACTGTTGGCGATGAAATCACGGCTGACCACCTCGCCCCGGCGTTCCAGGAGCAGCGCGAAGATCTCGTACTCGGCGGGGGTCAACTCCAGGGGTTCACCCTCCCGGGTGATCCGCATCCGGGCCCGGTCTAGGCCGAAGAACGACGCCTCATCGCTTGCGGCAAGGCGCCGGTAGCGTTTGATCAGGGCCTGGATCCTGGCCACCAGTTCCCTCGGTTCGTAGGGCTTGGCGATGTAGTCGTCCACTCCGATCTCGAAGGCTACGACCTTGTCGCTCACATCGGCCCGGGCGGTGGAGACGATGACCGGCAGCTGGGGATAGCGCTCTTTGACCCGGCGGCAGAGTTCCAGGCCGTCCATCTCCGGAAGCCCCAGATCCGCCAGCATCAGATCGTAACGTTCCGTCGCCAGCTTCTCCAGCCCCACCGTCGGGGAGCGGACGCTGAAGAGCTCGATCCCGTAGCGGGCCAGATACTCCTCCAGCAGTTCGGTGATCTCGGGATCATCCTCCACCATCAGCACTTTCACCACCGCGTCTCCCTTTTCCCGTCAGGGTCTGCTTCCTTCCGGGCGCTCAGTTCTTCTGGGACAATTTTATCAGCTTTTCACGCTGGGCGGGGGTCAGGACGTTGAAGACCTTCTCCATGCGATCGGCCATCCGCTCCAGCCGCTCGGCCTGCCGCTGCTGACGCATCTTCTCCCGGGCGGCCCAGCGCTCCTGCATTGCTTTTTTGAAGGCGGCTTTGTCGAATTTTTCCGGCGTCATGAAGCGTGAGAGATCCATAGCATGACGGCCTCTCTTTCCGCGATGCATTCCGGGGCCTTTTCCCTGCCGGACCCGTGCGATCTTCGCTTCGATCCGCTCTTTCTGCGCCTCCAGCCGGATCAGACGGATCTGCTTTTTCTGCTCGTCGGTCAGATCCAGCTGACTCATAACCTTTTGCATCATCTCTGCCCGCATCCCGTGTCTCTGCATACCCTTGGCCCTGCCGTGGCCCCGTTGCATTCCCCGGTTTCCGCACTGCCCCGCTCCGGCATGCATCCCCTGGCCCATCCCTGGGCCCATGCCCTGACCTTTTCCGGGGCCCATCCCCTGTCCGGCATAGGCGGCGGTGGCCAGTCCCAGTGTCGCGGCGGTCATGATTGTGATTGCTTTTCCTTTTTTCATTGTCGATCCTTTTCTCCCAATCTGCGCAGTAGAAAGTGTGCCAGGTGCGTCGATGCTCGGTGTGTATGAGTGTCGAAGAGAAGCGCAGGCGCACTTGGAAAGTGCGTTGAGCATTCGCTTCGGTCGCTCCTGCCACCGATGATCGATGCAGATGGTGTACTGGCCAATGCGCAGATTGGGTTTTTAAATTTCCTCTGCCCG
>JALWZI010000290.1 GCA_027002755.1 Campylobacteraceae bacterium
ACATGACCATGAGGGTCACGGGCTCGATCCCCATATCTGGCTCTCGGTACGCAATGTAGAGAAGATGGCCCCCCTCATCGAAAAGGCTCTGGAATCCAAAGATCCCGAGCATGCCGCCGAGTACCGGAAGAATCTGGCCGCTTTCGAAAAGAGCCTCCAGGCACTGGATCGGAAGATCTCCGGCATCCTCACCAGGGTTCCCAAAGGAAGCGCCTTTATGGTCTTTCACCCCTCCTGGGGCTATTTCGCCCGGGACTACGGCCTGCGGCAGCTACCGGTTGAAGTGGAGGGCAAAGCCCCCAAACCGCGGCAGCTGATGCATCTCATCGATGCGGCGAAGCGGGAGAAGATCCGGGCGATCTTCGTCCAGCCGGAGTTTTCCGACAAAAGTGCCCGGCTGCTGGCACAGGAACTGGGTATCCCGGTGCTGAAGCTCTCTCCACTCGCGGAAGACTGGAGTGGGAACCTGCTCCGCCTGAGCCGGGCCATCGCGGGAGAGAAACTCCCGTGAAGGTCCTGCAGGTCGAGAACCTCCGGTTCTCCTACGATCGGGAGCCGGTCCTCCAGGGAGTGAATCTGGAGGTAGAGGAGCACGAATTCGTAGCGGTGATCGGTCCCAACGGCGGCGGCAAATCGACGCTGCTGAAGCTCATCATGGGAGAGCTTCTCCCGGATGAGGGAAAGATCACCGTCCTGGGAAAATCTCCCCGGGAGGCGAGAGAGGAGATCGGCTACGTCCCCCAAAACACCAACGTCAATCTCGATTTCCCCATCCGTGTCCTGGACGTGGTGATGATGGGCAACCCGAAACAGCACAGAGAGGCCGCCTCCTGGTGGGAGCGTCTCTTTCCCGTTCGCTACAACACCGTCGAAAGACGTTGTGCCTACTCCACGCTGGAGAAGGTGGGAATGGCGGAGTACCTGGACCGGCGGATCGGCGACCTCTCCGGCGGACAGCGGCAACGGGTGATGATCGCCCGGGCCCTCTGCGCCCATCCGAGACTTCTGATCCTGGACGAACCCACCTCCAGCATCGACGTTCAGGGGCAGAAACAGATCTACGCCCTGCTCAAAGAGCTGAGCCGGGACCTGACAGTCCTGGTGGTCAGCCATGACCTCTCGGTCATTACCGAGTACGCCGACAAGGCGGTCTATGTCAACCGCACCGCCTACACCCACGATCTGCGCCGCTCTCCCATTCATCTGCAGCAGCCTGAGGGGGAGCATTTCTGCGAGATCGAACTGATGCAGATGCTGGCGGAGAAGACCTGTGAGTGTGAACATCATGGCGGTAAAAAGGAGACGTCCTGATGGAGATCCTCCACTACACCTTCATGCAGAACGCCCTCATCGCCGGGATCCTGGTGAGCCTGGCCGCCGGGATCATCGGTTCACTGATCGTGGTCAACCGTCTGGTCTTTCTCACCGGCGGAGTGGCCCACAGTTCCTACGGAGGGATCGGACTGGCGATCTATTTCGGACTCCCCATCTTCCTGGGCGCCTCTCTCTTCACGGTGGCGACCGCCCTGCTGCTGGCCTGGCTCACCTTCAAAAAACGCCACCTGAGCGACACCTACATCGGCCTGATCTGGGCTGTGGGAATGGCCATCGGGGTGATCTTCGTGGATATGACGCCGGGGTACAACGTGGATCTGATGAGCTATCTCTTCGGTTCGATCCTGGCGGTGGAACGGAGCGATCTCTGGTTCATGGGGGGATTGCTGGCGGTGGTGCTCCTGGTGGTCCACCGCTGGTACCGGGAGTTTCTGGCGATCAGTTACGACAGCGACTACGCCGCATTGCGGGGGATCCCCACCGGGCGCTTCTATACCCTGCTTCTGATCCTCTCGGCCCTCACCGTGGTCGTCGCCATCAAAGTGGTCGGACTGATCCTCGTGATCGCTCTGATGACCATCCCCACCCACATCGCTTCCCACCGCAGCGCCACGCTTTACGGGATGATGATGCGCTCGGCGCTTCTGGCGGCAAGTTTCACTCTCCTGGGGCTCTGGATCAGCTACCGGTACGATCTCACCTCCGGTGCCTGCATCATCCTTGTCGCCGCTGCGGGGTTGGTACTGGAGAGCCTATGGCGATCACTTCGCCGTCCGAAGTCACCCGCCTGATCCCTGTCAAGCCCGAAGGAGTCGGGCTGTGCTACACTTCGGCAAAAGAACCCTCTGAACAACGTCTAAGAGAGGTTTCACTCGATGGCGACAAAGGAGCGCCCAACCCGTGAAACGGGCGCTTGCGTTCGCGACTGCCAGAGCTATCGAGTGAAACCGACGATTCTTCAGGGAACTCTAAATAAGAATTTTCCATTAGAGGAAGGAGTACCAATGTCCCAAGCATCCGAACCGGTCCCCGGTGGAAGCCTGCTCACCATCAGTGCCGAGATCGTCTCACTCGATCCCGAAGGCTTCATCATCAAGATCCATAATGACGAGACCGACGAGACCCTCGAAGCCAAAACCGTTCGGGAATATGCCGAGTATCTGGTCCAAAGCGTCAACCGCTCCGCCCGGGACAACTTCGTCGCCCGATGGCTCCCCTCTCCCAATGCCCGTCGCTACGATATTGACCTCATCGGCATGCAACTGGGAATGATGGAGGAGTGGATGCAGAAAGAGCTGGGAGGCGTGGAGGACGACGGCGGCCTCGCCGAAGCGATGCAGGCCCAGAAAGAGGACGAGGCTTAAATTCCGAGCTCTTCACGGACCAGACCGGTCCAGTAGCAGACGCCGATCTCGATCAGATCGTCGTTGAAATCGTAACGGGAAGAGTGCAATGGCACCGTTTCCGCCTCGGGATCGACCTTGCTGCCAAGCCAGACATAGGCTCCCGGCACCCGCTGGAGATAGAAGCTGAAATCCTCCGAACCCATGCTGGAGGGAAAGGTGCTTTTGATCCGCTCTTCCCCGACGCAGGCGACCGCGGAGCGATAGGCCGCTTCGATACGGGTGTTGACGGTCGGGGGATAGCGGTAACGGTAGTGTACCTCCGCCTCGGCTCCGAACCCCTTCGCCATGGCGGCAGAGAGCTCCCGGATCCGGCGCTCCACCGTCTCCTGGACCTCCAGGCTGAAAGCCCGGACCGATCCTCCGATCCGGCAGGTCTCCGGAATGACGTTGAAAGCCACCCCGCCTTCGATGGTCGCTACAGTGATGACATGAGCATGGGCCGGATCGATGGAGGTGGCGGAGATCTCTTTGATCCCCTGGACCAGGTGGGAGGCGACCAGGATCGGGTTGACGGCATGGTGGGGCTGAGAGCTGTGGCCGGAACGGCCCCGCACGGTCACCTCCCAGGTGTCCACCGAGGTCATCACCGGCCCCTCTTTGATGAGAAAGGTGCCAAAAGGCTCGCTGGGACGGGTATGCAGGCCGTAGATCCGCTCCATGGGAAAGCGTTCGAAGAGCCCGTCGTCGATCATCGCCTTGGCTCCGGCACCCCCCTCTTCCGCCGGCTGGAAGACCAGCACCACTCTTCCCTCGAAATCCACCGACTCCTTCAGGACTCTGGCTGCCGCCAGGAGCATGGTCACGTGCCCGTCGTGACCGCAGGCGTGCATCACCCCCTCGTTGCGTGATGCGTAGGGAAGCCCCGTCTCCTCGAGGATGGGCAGGGCATCCATATCAGCCCGCAATCCGATGCTTCGTCCTCCGCTGCCTTTGTCGATCCAGGCGACGATCCCTGTTCCGCCGATCCCCCGCTCGTAGGGGATCTCGCAGCGCTCCAGCTCCCGGCAGATCCGCTCCGCCGTCCGGTGCTCGTGATAACCGAGCTCCGGCATACTGTGGAGTTCGTGTCTCAGGGCTATATAGTACTCAAGATCCAGATCGATCTTCGGACTCATCTTCACCTCTTTCATCCTTGATCTTCTCCTCTTACCGCTGCTAAGACGATCAGAAGAGTGTCCCGCTGTCACCGCCGACCTCTTCGGGAGGCTTCTGGGGGGGATGGAGCGGATCGGTGATCTCCTCGCCGCTCTCCCCCTCGATCGTTCCGGTCGCGGCCGAATCCCCATCGAGAGGGATCATCTCCACTCCACCCGCCTCCGAAGAGCTCTGGGTGGAATCGAGGTCCGGGCGGGTCCGATTGCCGGAATCCTCTCCCGGCTCCTCCGTCACGGGATGGGCCGGCTGGGGGATGAACCCCTCGTCGAGAAAATCGCCGCTGCCCGGTTGGGGGAGGGGTGAGATTCGCGTGTAGAACTCTTTGTGTCCGTCCACTTCGCCGACGAAAACCCCCTCAGGCACCCGGAAGGTCCTCGGCATATTGGGGTCGAGTTCCAGAAGCTTCCGGTAGAAATAGGCGAAGGTCGGCGCCGCCACGGAACCTCCCGTCGCATGGCGCCCGATGGGACGGTTGTCGTCACGGCCGTACCAGGTGATGGTGGTCACCGAGGGAGAGTAGCCGCAGAACCAGGCATCGACACCGTCGTTGGTGGTCCCGGTCTTGCCCGCCAGTTCGATCCCCTTGACCGCTGCGTTCCGTCCGGTACCCCGCTTGATGACATCCTCCAGGATACTGGTCATGAGGTAGGCCTGTTCCGGGCGGGTGAAGTCGACGATCTCCTTGGGTTTGGTCTCGTAAAGGACCGCCCCCTCCTTGGAGACGATCTTGCTTACCAGGCGCGGTTCGATGATGTGGCCGTAGTTGGAGAAGACCGTATAGATCTGTGCCATCTTCTGGGGACTGATGGCCAGGTTCCCCAGGGCGATGGAGAGATCGTGGGGAATGTTTTTCACATCCAGAAGGGCCAGACGTTTGCGGATGGTCTCGACACCGATGTCGTAGACCAGGTTGATGGTCGCCAGATTGCGGGAGTGGACCAGGGCCTCCCGCAGCGTGATGAACCCTTTGAAGTCCCGTTCGTAGTTCTTGGGGGCCCAGACCTTGCGTTTGCCGTTTTTATAGTACTGGAAGGTCCGCGCCAGGTCGGTGAGCTTGCTGGCGGGATTGTAGCCCATATCCAGGGCCGTCTGGTAGATGAAGGGTTTGAAGGCTGAACCGGGCTGCCGTCGGGTCATGGTCACCCGGTTGAAAGCGCTTTTGCGGTAATCGACACCCCCCACCATCGCCAGAATATCCCCGGTGTGGTTCTCCACGGCGATCAGTGCACCGTTGAGTTTGGTCTTTTTGGGATTCTCTTTGTAGCGTTTGACCAGGCGGTCGAAGCCGTATTTGACCGCCTGGCGTGCCGCCTTCTGCATCTTGAGATCGATGGTGGTGTAGATCTTGTAACCCCCGGTCCGGATATCTCCCAGCCTGCCTTTAAAACGGCGCAGGACCTCATCCACGATGTAGGGAGCCACATTCTGGGTCAGGGAGGTGTGATAGACCTTGGGGACCTCCTTGATCGCCTGCCGATACTCCCCTTCCGTGATCCATCCCAGATTCTTCATCCGGTAGAGGATGGCGTTGGCCCGGTTGAGGGCCCGTTTGTAGTGCCGGCGTGGATTGTAGTAGCTGGGTGCGTTGGGCAGCCCCACCAGGATGGCGATCTCCTTGAGGGTCAGATCCCTGAGGGATTTATGGAAATAGCCCTGGGCGGCGGTCTTGACCCCGTAGTAGTTGTTGCCGTAGGCGATCTCGTTGAGATAACGCTCGATGATCTGCTCTTTGCTCAGGACGTTCTCGATCTTGATGGCCAGGATCGCCTCTTTGATCTTTCGGGCCAGTTTCTTCTGACTGGAGAGGAGCTTGTTCTTGACCAGCTGCTGGGTCAGGGTCGATCCCCCCTCCACGAAACGCCCCGCCTTGAGATCGGCGATGATCGCCCGGAGGATGGCGTCGGGATTGATCCCGTGGTGCTCGAAGAAGCGGGTATCTTCCGTGGCGATCAGCGCTTCGACAAGCTGGGGCGGAAATTCATCGAAGGTGGCGTAGAGACGGTGGCGCTTTTTGAAAACATAGGCCAGATGCCGGCCGTGGCGGTCCAGGATCTCGCTGGAGACCTCGGGACGGTAGTCGATGATCTGCTTGGCGTCGAGCTTCACCTCCTGATAGGCGTAGACGAAAGCCCCCACCAGTGCCACGCAGAAGAGGATGGCCAGAAGGATGGAGCCTTTGACGAAGCGGTTGATCATGTGCGGAACTCCCTGTTGGCGAAACTCGCCTCCACCAGACGGCGGGTATAGTCGCTTTTCGGATGGCGCAGTACGGAGGCGCTGGGCCCGCTCTCTACGGCTTTTCCTTCCCGGATCACCAGGGTCTGGCGGCAGATCTTTGCCGCCAGGTTGATATCGTGGGTGACGAAGAGCATCCGAAAGGCGAAGCGTTCCTGCAATTCTACCAGAATGCGGGCCACCTCCTCCCGGAGTTTCGGGTCGAGCGCCGTGGTGGGTTCGTCCAGGAGGATCAGTTTCGGATCGCTGCTCAAAGCGATGGCGAAGATGATCCGCTGTAGCTGACCCCCGCTGAGCTGGGGCGGATAACGGTCGAAGAGACTCCACTCCAGGCCCAGGAGATCAAAAAGCTCCCGCGCCCGCTCTTCGGAAGCGAACCACTGGCGGCGGATCCTGGTCAGGGGAGAGAGAGCCGTAAAGGGGTTCTGGGGGACGAAAGAGAGGGTCTCGCCCCGGATCAGCTCAAAGGGCGCTTCGATCTCCAACTCCGAATGCAGATTGCCCGGCAGCATCCCCAGCAGCGCTTTGAGGGTCAGGGATTTGCCGCTGCCGCTCTGGCCTACCAGGGCCAGGGAGTGCTCGATGGAGAAACGCAGATCCACCAGCGGGCGGTCCCCTTCGGTGATGCGTAGTTTTTGCACCCGGATCACCGCAGCTCCTCCAGGGTCCCGAGCAGCGCTTTGAGCGCCTTTTTCGGTGCTCCCAACCGCGGGATGATCCGCAGGATCGGCCGCTGTACCGTCGGCTGACGGATGGCACCGACCAGCCAGCCCCGTTTCTCCAGTTCCTGCTGCAGACGCAGCGCCTCGGCATTGGAGTCCACCGGTATCGGAAGGATCTGGGACTCCATCTCGATACCTGTCAGGCGCCGGACGATCCGACGGCGCTTCTCGAGACGGCGGCGCAGACGGGAAGCGTGTTTGCGGATAGTTTCCAGATTTTCCAAAGCCAGGACGGTATCGATGACCGAAGGGGCGGTGGAGTAGATAATCGGCTTGCTCCGGTTCTCCAGATAGGAGAGGATGTGCCGACTCGCCAGGATATAGGCGCCGTAGCTGCCGTAGGCCTTGCCCAAAGTCCCCATCTTGATATGCCAGGGCTGTGGAGCGATGCCGTAGGCTTCGAAGATCCCCAGCAGGTGTTCTCCCAGGACGCCGGAGCTGTGGGCCTCGTCCACGATGAGCAAGGCCCCCTCCTCCTCGACCACGTCGAAGATCTCCCTCGCCACCCGATTGCCGCTCATAGAGTAGACCCCCTCGACGGCGACGATTCGACGCTCCGACTTGTCGGCTCGCAAGAGACGCCGCAGCTCCTCCGGATCGTTGTGGCGAAAGCGGGTCACCCGATCTTCCAGCAATCCCGTAGCCATCATCCCGCTGGCGTGATACTCCTCGTCGATGAAGAGACGGTCCTTTTTGCGCACCAGAGCTTCGATGAGCCCCAGGTTGGCCAGAAAACCGCTGCCCACGACCATCCCCGCTTCGAAACCGTTGAGTTCCGCGATCCGATGCTCGAAGAGCTGGTGGATGGGATGGTAGCCGTTGACCAGCATGCTGGCCTTCGGGCCGTGATCCGGGAACGCTTCCAATCGCTTCACCGCCCGTTCGAGCTGTTTGCGCTTCCCGGCCAGCCCCAGATAGTCGTTGGAGGCGAAATCGATCAGCTCGGGATCGTAGAGCCGTCGCCGACGGAAACGTCCCGCCTTTTCCAGTGCTCTGATTTCCCGACTGTAGGGCATCGTCTCTACGCCTCCAACCAGGGGCGAAGGATCTCCACCTGCAAGCCCATGGCGGTACTCTCCAGGCCCCGGACCTCCCGAATGTAGGGTTTGCAGAACCCCTCCACCATGCAGGCACCCGCTTTGCCCTGCCACTCGCCGCTGTCGAGGTAGCGCTGCAGATCCTTCTCGTCGAAGGGAGCGAAGCGGTAGTGGGTGGCGGAGAGATCGAGGAAGTAACGCCGGGATGATTTGAGATGGGCGCAGCTGACGATAGCGATCTCGCTGCCGCTTTGAAGCCGAAGGATCCGCTCGGCATCGGCCCAATCCTTCGCTTTACGCAGGATCTCCCCGGAAGGCCCGGCCACCACCACCGTATCGGCCACCAGCAGCGGGATCTCCAGGCCAAAAGCCGCTTCCGCCGCCTCCAGCTTCCCTTTGGAGGCGTGGTAGACAAACTTGCGGGCATCATCGATCTGCAGAGACTCCTCGTCAAACTCCACGGGAGACTGGATAAAGTCGATGCCGAAGTCCCGCAGCAGTTTCGCACGGCTCTCGGAGGCGGAACAGAGACGGATCATAAAACACTCCGTGTTTTATGAAATGGGGAATGGAGAATGGAGAATGGAGAATTTTGGTAGGCTTTGCTTTGCAAAGCCTCTTTATTTAAATCGTCGCCTTTGGCGACACCGAAATTTCTCATTCCTAATTCCTCATTCCCATTAGAAGCCTCTCAGCGTAATTCCCAGCCAGACCGCCACCATTCCCAGTACGATATTGATGGGTAGCAGCAGGTTGGGAATATTGGCCACCAGAGCTTTGGCGCCTGCCAGGTCTCCGGCGTTGAAGCGGCGCTGGGCCCGGATCCGTTTGACGTACATGTAGGTGAAGTTCAGTGCCATCACGGTCCAGATGATCTCTTTGAAGATGAAGACCGCCTTGTCGGGCCCCTGATGCCCCCCCAGGGCGATGGCCATGATGAGCCCCGTAACGACGATCAGAACGATGAAGGGCATGACCAGATTGAAGAGGCGCCCGGTGATCTGCAGGGTCTTGCCCAGTTTGATCCCGGGATCTTCGATGCTCTGCATCACCGGATGCACCGCCACCCGGACGGCGATCATCCCGCCGATCCAGACGATCGCCCCCAGCACATGGATGAAGACGATGAGATGAGCGTAGTTTTGGAACAGATCTTGCATGGCGACTCCTTCAATTCAGAGAATATTTCTCCGAAATATGCCGGAAATTCATTAACGGATTCTCATCGCGGGATGGCAATCCCAAGCTACACCCTCCGTTGCTAGTTACTCGTTACTCGTTATTCAAAGATCCAACACCCTGAATTGCTCGTCCAGGTAGGCCTTGGCCGCTTTCATCGCCTCGGGGAGCTTTTCGGGGAGCTTCCCGCCGGCCTGGGCAAAGTCGGGACGCCCTCCCCCACCGCCGCCCAGAATCGGGGCGATCTGTTTGATCCAGTCGCCGGCTTTGACGGGAGTATTCTTGCTGCCGGCGGCCAGGAGGACTTTGTCTCCCTTTTTCTGGAAGAGCATCACCGCCACTTTCTCGTGACGGTTCTTGATCTCATCGATGAGCTTTTTGATGTCGCCGGCTCCCACTTCGTCGACGATGACGGTGATGTCGCCGATCTTCTCCTCCGCCAGCTCCTTGGCCCCGCCGGCCAGGGCGGCATCCAGCTCGCTCTTGAGGGTTGTGATCTGCTCCTTGAGCTTGCGCACTCCCGTGAGGGGATCGGGGTTCTTGAGCTCTTCGCTCAGCTCGGTCCGCTCACGGCGCAGCAGCTCCACCTGGCGCAGCGCCTCCCGGCCGCAGACCGCTTCGATCCGCCGCACTCCGGCACTCACGCCGGACTCTTTGGTGATGAGAAAGAGGCCGATCTCGGCGGTGTTGTGGACGTGGGTGCCGCCGCAGAGTTCGATAGAGGCGTCGCCCATTTTGACCACCCGCACCTCGTCGCCGTACTTTTCGCCAAAGAGCGCCATCGCCCCCGCCTTTTTCGCCTCGTCGATGGACATCACCTCGGTTCGGGCGGGAATCGCCCGGTCGATCTTGTCATTGACCCAGGCCTCCACTTGGCGCAGCTCTTCACGCGTCAAAGCCTTGGGGTGGCTGAAGTCGAAGCGCAGGCGCTCAGCCTCCACCAACGAGCCCGCCTGGGTCACATGCTCGCCGAGAATATCGCGCAGTGCAGCGTGCAGCAGGTGGGTGGCACTGTGATGCTTGGCGATCTGGCGGCGGGAGTCGTC
>JALWZI010000291.1 GCA_027002755.1 Campylobacteraceae bacterium
GGAAGTGCCGAGGATCTCTGGGCCTTCAACGAAGAGGCGGTAGCCGAAGCGATTTTCGAGGCGCAAACTCCTGTGGTCAGCGCCGTGGGGCATGAGGTGGATACGCTGATCTCCGATTTCGTCGCCGATCTGCGGGCTCCGACTCCCAGCGCCGCCATGGAGATGATCCTCCCCGACGGCAACGAACTGCTGCGGCAGCTGGATGAACGCTCAGACCGGATGCAGCGGCGGATGCGGGAGATCCTGGCCCGGGGTGAAGAGCGCCTACGGCGGGAGGTGGAGGCGCTGAAACGGGCCTCGGTCCTGAACCGTCTCCAGCGCGCCGCTGAGGATTTTGACCGGTTGCAACGCGACTATCGTGAGGTGATCCGCTATCGTCTGGGTCAGTTCGAGGCGGAGCTGCTCCCTCTCCGGCGGCAGCTCCGCGAGACGATCCGGCGGCAGCTTCAGCAGCGGGAGAGTCTTCTGAAAAACCTGCAAGAGCAGATGAAACTCCAGGACCCTGCCAAACGCAGCCGGGAGGGGTGGGGCGAGGTGACGGTGGATGGCCGGCGCACGCCCCTGGCGGAGTTGGAGCCCGGAGAGGAGTTCCGGTTGAGTGATGCCCGGGTGAGTCTTCGGGCCAAAGTGCTGGAGAAGAAGCCTCTCAGTAAATGAATTGTGCCTGATCGGCCAAGTCGGTGATCGTTCATCCCACGCTCCCATTACTCTCCACTGCTTTTCAGCCTCCCCCTTCATTTCTTTTTCTTTATTTCGCGACAAAGAAAAAGGAAACGAAGCAAAGAAAAAGAAAACGCGAAGGACTGGCGTCCGGTTTTGGCTGCTATGTGCTGTGAGCTTGCATTTGTGTAAGGAGGCTTTTTTGGGAGCCGGGAATTCATTCCCGGTGGACTGCCGAAACGATATGCTTTTTATGTTTTGGGCGCGAATGAGTTCTTGGTTCCTTTTTGGCAGATGTGGATTCTTTTGCCTCCTTATCGGGGCTCAGATCGTCCCTTCCCGATCCAGGAGGTAGGGGTTGCGCTGGGCTGTGGGCATGATGCGGGCGTGCTGGATGTTGACATGCTCCGGGACGTTGAGGATATAGAGGGCCAGGTCGGCGATGTCCTCGGCGTTTAGCGGTGTGTATCCCTCGTAGACGGCATCGCGCTTGGCCCTGTCGCCGCCGAAGCGCACATCGCTGAACTCCGTATCCACGGCACCGGGGGCCAGGGTGCCGATACGGATTCGGGTCCCCAGGGCGTCGGCGTTCATGGCCTCGGTGAGCATATGAACAGCCGCTTTGGTGGCGCAGTAGACGTTGCCCCCGGGATAGGCGCTCTCTCCGGCGATTGAGCCGAGATTGAGGATGTGTCCGCGGTTGCGTTCTCTCATCTGGCCCATCACCAGCCGGGTGACGTAGAGGAGTCCCTTGATGTTGGTATCGATCATCTGCTCCCACTCCTCCACGGATCCTTTGTCCAACGGTTCCAGCCCCAGAGCGAGCCCGGCATTGTTGACCAGGATATCCACGGGGCTCTTCTCCAGGATCGGCGGCAGCTCCCTCTCCACCGCTTCCCGATCCCGAACGTCCAGACTCAGCGTCGTTACGGCGACCGCCTCCCGACTCTCCAGCTCTTTGGCCAGTGCATCCAGCCGCTGTGTTCTGCGTCCTGTCAGGATCAGATGTACCCCCGCCGCTGCCAGCCCTCTGGCGATGGCCTCGCCGATCCCGGCGGTAGCGCCGGTCACCAGGGCGGTCTTTCCTTCTATCCTGTTGGTCATGATCGCTCCTTGAACGTTTTGGAATAATGATACCCCTTTCAAAGATTTTGGATGCTGAAAAGCTTCCAACCGTGCTATAATCCCCCAAAAAAGATCAAAGGATCCTCTATGCCGATGCTTGACAGTTTCATGGTAGACCATACCCGGATGCCCGCTCCCGCCGTGCGGGTGGCCAAGACGATGCAGACCCCCTGCGGGGACACCATCACCGTCTTCGACCTGCGCTTTTTCAAACCCAACGTCGAGATGATGGGAGAGAAGGGGCTGCATACCCTGGAGCACCTCTTCGCCGGGTTCATGCGGGACCATCTCAACGGTGACGGTGTGGAGATCATCGACATCTCTCCCATGGGGTGCCGGACCGGTTTCTATATGTCCCTCATCGGCACCCCCGACGAGGCGCGGGTGGCCAAAGCCTGGGAAGCCTCCATGCGGGATGTCTTGGCTGTCCCCTCTCAGGAGGATATCCCCGAGCTCAACATCTACCAGTGCGGCAGCTGCAAGATGCACTCCCTCGACGAAGCCAAGGAGATCGCCCGGACGATCCTCGACCGCGGGATCGGAGTCATGAGCAACGACGAGCTGAAACTCGACCCGGAGAAGATCGAAGGAGCCACATGCTGATCCTGATCCCCGTCAAAGGATCCGATCCCAAAGAGGCACTAATCGCTCCCCGGATGGAGGCGGAGCAGTGGGCGTTGGTCGATTTCGATGCGGGAGAGGTCCGCTCGGTGACCTTTCACCCCGACTGGGACCGGACCGGAGCTGACTGGATCGATTTTGCGGTCCTGGAGAACCGTTTTGAGAACGCCATGGACCTGATGGAGGCCGGGATGATGGTCCTGGCCCGCCGGGAAGGGCAGGATACCATCGAACTGGTTATCGAGGGGTTCAAATTCAAAGAGCTGGATGAAATAGGTTTCTGACAAATTTTTGTTCAAAGCTCATTTCCTAATTTTTTGGATACAATTTGGAGATACATAGATCTCAGATAAAGGCCCAAAAATGTGGAAAGAGTTCAAGGATTTCCTGATCAAAGGAAATATGGTCGATATGGCCGTCGGATTCATCTTCGGTGCCGCCTTCGCTACGGTGGTCAAGTCAATGGTCAACAACGTCATCATGCCTCCTCTGGGACTGCTGCTGGGTAAAGTCGACTTTTCCCAGCTCTTCATCCCGCTGGACGGCAAGGAGTATCCGAGCCTCCAGGCCCTGGAAAAAGCCGGTGCTCCCGCCATCAAATACGGAACCTTCATCAACGATGTCGTCTC
>JALWZI010000292.1 GCA_027002755.1 Campylobacteraceae bacterium
TAGACCTTGAAGGTCCGTTTCCCCCGCTCCATCAGCGTCACTTTGTAATACATGGCTACAACCTCGCTACTCTGAAGATTTCCTCGACGGTCGTCTCACCCGCCAACGCTTTGTGGATTCCGTCCTCGAACATGGTGATGAATCCCTCTTTCATCGCCTGTTCCGTCAACTGCTCCTTGGAGGCATCCGCCGCGACCATCCGGGAGAGTTTGTCACTGATGGGCAGGACCTCGGAGATCATCTCCCGGCCCAGATACCCTGTATTGTTACACTCTTTGCAGCCGGCTCCGTGATAGAAGACAGGATGTTCGACCTTGATGTAAGGGCGGATCTCCTCCATCACATGGGGGGTCAGTACCTCGGTGGTCTTGCAGTGGGGGCAGATCTTGCGTACCAGTCGCTGTGCCTGGATCGCTACCAATGCCCCGCTGACCAGATAGCTTTCGATCCCCATATCGATGATACGGGTCACCGCACTGATGGCATCGTTGGTGTGAAGCGTCGAGAGGACCAGGTGACCGGTCAGGGCCGCCTGGATCGCGATCCGCAGGGTCTCCGTGTCCCGGATCTCCCCGATCATGATCTTGTCAGGGTCCTGACGCAGGATGGAACGCAGTGCCGCGGCGAAGGTCAATCCGGCATGAACATTGACCTGGACCTGCTGGATCCCCGGCATCTGATACTCCACCGGATCCTCGACGGTTATGATCTTGTCCTTCACATCCTTGATGGCATTGAGCGCTCCGTAGAGGGTCGTGGTCTTACCGCTTCCGGTGGGACCGGTGACCAGGACGATACCGTAGGGAGCTTTGATCGCTTCAGTGAAACGGTTGTAACAGAACTCGCTCATTCCCGCCTCTTCCAGTTTGACCAGGACCTTGCTCTTGTCCAGGATCCTCAGAACGATCGACTCCCCCAGCAGCGTCGGCAGGGTCGAGACCCGAAAATCGAACTCCCGGCCGGCCACCTGGGTAGTGATCCGGCCATCCTGAGGTTTTCGTTTCTCCGCGATATCCAGATTGGCCAGAAGTTTGATCCGGGAAGCGAGAGGATTGAAAATATCTTTGTCGAAGACGAAGGATTGGGTCAGCATGCCGTCGATCCGGTCACGAACGACACAGTTTTTCTCCGTCGCTTCGATGTGGATGTCACTGGCACGCTTGATCACGGCATTTTTGAAGATCAGATCGATCAGTTTCAAAACAGCCGGAGACTCTCCCTCCTCTTTCTCCGAGCCCCCCTCTTTGAGGTCCCGGCGGATTTCGTCGACGTACTCTTTGAGGCTTTCGCTCACCTCCATCCGCTGGAGGACCTCCATGATTTTCCTGGGAAGGGAGGTCGCCACCTGGATCGGTTTGCGGGGGAAAAGGCGCTGGAGTGCATCCTGGGCCCCCATATCCAACGGGTCCTCGAAAACCACCAGAACGCTCAGGTCCGTCTCTTCGACAGGAATGGCATGATAGCGAAGCAATTGATTGTAGGGAACCCGGCTGAAGAGCTGGACATCGATCTCCTGCTCGTCCAGATCCACATACTGGATATGGAGTTCCTCGGCCACTTTGCGGATCACCGGCTCCAGATTCACCCCTTCGTTCTCGAGCTCTTTGAGCCGAGAGAAGGGGATCAATCCGCTTCGGACCTTTTTGGCGATATAGTCCTCGATCTTTTTCACATCGACGATATTTTCACTGATCATATTGGCCAGCGTGATCTTCAGAGGGGGACGGCGGCGGACCAGTTTGGCGAGATCCTCTTTGGTCACGATGCCGTCTCTGACCATCTGTTCGGTCAGTTCTACCATTTCACCGCACTCCTTCCGCGTTTAGAGTATAGATCGATTATATCCAATCCCGTGGAAAAAGCTCAAAACTTTTTCCCTTTTCGGATCCGGTCGATCAGCATCTTGGCCCGCAGGGAACCACTCTGGTCGTAATAGGCCTGGAGGATCCGCAGGGCCTCCGCACGATGCCCCTGCTTCGCTTTGGCTTTGCCGTAGAGGAGCCAGCTCTCCTCCTGGGAGCTGTCGATACCGTTGGCACGCATCGCCCAGGTCTCCGCTTTTCTGTATTGATGTTTGCCATAATAGTATTTGGCCAGATACATCGCATCGTCGTAGTCCCGGGTATCAGGGAACCGTGCCTCGATCTCCTTGACCACCTCTCGGTTTTTGGCATCGGTCATCTCCAGGTGGATCTTCTTTTTGGCTGCCGGTTCATCAGCCATCTCTACCGCCTCCCCGTTACGATCCGAAAGCGTAATGACCATTTTGGGCTTTTTGGGCTGGGGATTCGAAGTACTCAGGGACGGGACTTCGGGCTGAAGTACCTTCTGCTGACCCCGTGCGGCTACATTCCGGTCACTTCGGTTCGTTTCTCCCACGGAGTGGTTGACTGAGCTTACTTTGCTGCCACTTTGGACCTCGGCTGTCTCACTATGCTTCAATGTCGCGTAGAGAATGGGAGCCCCCAACACGACGAGGATCCCTGCAACGATCGCTCCGATACGAAACATCCGTTTCCGCCGATATCGCTGCCACTGTCGCTCCAACGCATCGATGTCATACATGGATCATCCCTGTTTTGATCGCAGCCATCTCCAGGATCTTCATCGGGAAACGGCTGTAGTCGAGTTTTTTCGGATTGTGCCTGTCGTAATATTCGGAGATCTCGAAAGCAGTATAGAGAAGTTTGTTGCACTCCCGGAGATTCCCCTCTGTCGTCCGATAGATCAGTTTGAAATGCCGGTCGTTGAGCTGATTGGCGATCTCGGTCAGACCATGGTGCAGCAACCGTTTGTGGACATAGGTCTTGATCTCGGTCCGATCGGCGTTTCTCAGTTCGATGGTCTCCCAGATTCTCGACTGGAAATGCTTTTTGGCCACCAGATCCTCGTCTTCGGTCTTGTGGAGGGAGATGACGAACTTGATGCTTCCTGTGTCGGAGAGTATGCGGATCTCCTCCAGCATCTCGGGAGGGTACATCTGGGCTTCGTCCA
>JALWZI010000293.1 GCA_027002755.1 Campylobacteraceae bacterium
AGCATCCCCGTCAGCCCCGTCAGCATCAGCGCCGCACCGATCCAGATGGAGCTCAGCAGGAAAAAGAACATCACCCCCGTCAGCACGAGGGAGAGGGTCAGCGGATCACTGATCATTGCGGACCCTTTGCAGGACAAAGACAAAGACACTCAGGGCGAAGAGCCCCAGGCCGATCACCATGGGGATCTGGGTCAGCCACAAAGGCGTCTCGCTCACCCCCTCCGAGACCATCTCCATCTCTTTGGACTCCATCATGAACTTCCAGGCGTAGATCAGAGCGAAGAGCAGGATCCCCAGGGTCATCATCCCGGCAAAAACGTCGAGCCAGCGTCGGACACCCTCGGGCAGACGGGAAGAGACGATGGTGATTCGGATATGTCCCCCCTGCCGAAAGGTGTAGGCCAGCCCCAGATAGACCAGGGCCAGAAAGAGATAGCCGCTGTACTCGTCGGCCAGCATCGTGGAGTAGTCGAAGAAGCTCCGCCCCACGATCTCCACGGTGATGAGCCCCACCAGTCCCAGCAGAAGCAGCGAAGCGATCACCGCACCCAGGGTCGACAGGAAGCGCTCCAGAGCAACCAACCTACGAAACATTCAGCTCATCTCCTCTCTCAGCACTTAACACTGATCACTGATCACTGTTTCCGATATTCGGCAAAGATCTTCTTGATCTCGGGACCGGCATCCTTGAGGTATTCGTCGAGCATCTTCTTGCCCACCTCCGCCAGCTCTTTCTTCAGGGTCGGACTCGCTTCGTGGATCTTCATCCCATGCTCCGCCAGGGTCTTCAGAGCCACCTCATCCTCCTTTTTGCTTGCCTCCCACTGGGCCGCTTCGATCTCCTTGGCCGCTTTGAGCATGGCGGCTTGCTGATCCTTGTTCAGGGAGTTCCAGTAATCCAAATTGATGGTGACCGCCTGGAGGGGATAGGCGTAGTTGATCTTGGTGAAGTCGCTCAGAACCTCCCAGAACTTCCCGTCTTTGCCAGAGGCCGACGAGGTGACCACCGCGTTGACCATGCCGGTCTGCAGCGCCGAGTAGACTTCACCCCAGGGGAGCGCCACGGCGCTGCCGCCGGCCATCTGGATGAATTTGGCGGAGTTCTTGTCGTAGGTGCGTGCCTTGATATCCTTGAAATCGGCGGTGGAGT
Organism: Campylobacteraceae bacterium; assembly: GCA_027002755.1. Classification (GTDB taxonomy): domain Bacteria; phylum Campylobacterota; class Campylobacteria; order Campylobacterales; family Sulfurovaceae; genus Nitratifractor. The sequence goes on from JALWZI010000293.1 coordinate 1,151, forward strand.
TGACCGGATGCTTGGTATAGAGTCCGCTGGGAGGCCAGGAGACGGCGTAGAGCATCTTCTGGTTCCACTTTTTGGCTACCTTGTCGTAGGCGGGCTTGGAGAGCTGATAGAGACGGTAGGCGTCATCGTAGCTGTTGGCCACGAAGGGAAGCGCTGAGATCCCGAAGACCTTGCCCCCGCCGGCGGTGAAAGGGATGAACATATCGGTCATGGGCGCCGTGCCGTCCTTGACCGCCTTGAGGGGATTGCCCTTGACCAGGGAGCTGCCCGGATGGACCGTGATCTTGACGGTGCCGTCGGAGTACTTCTCCACCAGTTTGGCGAACTTCTCCGCTCCTTTGGTGTGGAAGTTGTTGGCACCGTACTTGGCGTTCAGATCCAGTTTGACCACATTGCCGGCAAAGAGCGTCGCCGAAGCGAGAGCCGCTACGAGCATCTTTTTCATCATCTTGTCTCCTTTTGAAATGGTGTCGCGGTCTAAATATTACCATAGTTCGGTGCCTGAAAGGTGCCGAAATCTCCTATCGGATCTCGGGAAATGCACTCTATGGGATTGAATGGATCGAGTAGGATACGAATGAGAGGAGTGCTTCATGCCCTCCTCCCAACTTACTGTGGAGGATTGACCACTTTGTATTTCAGGACGCTTCCCTCGTAATAGGGGAGATAGTAGGTGCCGTTGCAGTGATAGTAGGTGGTCCCCTGGATCACGACCTGTTCACAGCCGGAGGGGAGTGTGGAGATGATCGTTCCTACGGCTATGCCGGTAGCGACCGCACCGACCGGCCAGTACCAGTCGTCGTGCCAGTCATCCCAATAGTCGTAGTGGTCATCCCAGTCCGGACGATCCCACTGGGGCGGTTTGACACCGGGTTTGAGGGGTTGGGCCGGCTGACCCGGGTGGGCCGGAGTCTGGGGATTCCCGGGAACAACAGGCGTTCCCGAAGGCGGCTTGGGTTTGCCGGGTTGGGCCGGCTGACCCGGCCGAACCGGCTGGATCGACGGCCCGGTGGAGGGGCGCTGCGGTCGGTTGGCGGGGTTCTTGACCGGTTGGATCGTCGGACCCGTAGCCGGAGGCCTGGGTCGGCTACCGGGTTTCTGGACTGGCTGGATGGAGGGTCGGGAAGAGGGGCTGTTCACCGGACGGGTCTGTGCGGGGCGTTTGACCGGCTGGGTCGTCACGGGTCGCGTCTTTTGAGGCCGTTTGGCTGCCGGGCGCTTCTGAACCGGACGCTTCTGAACCGGTCGACGGTTGGCCGGACGGGTGCGAGAGGTCGTCGGTCTCGCCCGATGGTAGTTGCCTCCGTAGTAGCGGCTGCGGCTGGGCCGGGATGCCCCGCTGGGTCGCCGCATCGAGGCGGGGCGACTGCGCATGGCGCTTCGGTTGATACTGCGTCCCCCGCCTCCCCGGAAACTCCGACCGCCACTGCGCATTCCCCCGCGACCTCCACGGCCTCCGCCGCCTCGACGGGCTTCCGCCTGGCTGAGAAACTTGAGGTGATAGCCCGCACCGCCGTCGGCGAGTCTCACTTTGACCAGCGACGGCGAGAAGAAGCCGATCACCGCCGTGACGATCAGGAACTTCAGTAAAAATCCGCTCTCTCTTTTCATCGTACACCTCCTCGCTCTTCAGCCGGCTCGATGGGGATCCGGCGGGCATCCGGAGGAAGGTTCAGGGTGAAAGGATCCCCGGCCACCTGCCCCAGTGAACTCCATGTCAGATCGGTCGCACTGTGAAGCCGCAGTTTCGTCGTTTTGTCGATGACGACGAAACGGTCGATCAATGGTGCCCCCTGGGCCCTCACCCAGACCTGAAACTCCTTCTGTTGATTGACGAA
>JALWZI010000294.1 GCA_027002755.1 Campylobacteraceae bacterium
CAACAAGATGATCGGCTCTCTTTCCCTCTATCTTCTCATCGGTCTGATCTGGACGGTCCTCTATCTGATCCTGCTCACCTTCGACCCTTCGGCCTTCAACGGGATCGAGGCGAACGGTTGGCGGACCCTCTTCTCCCGCATGGCCTACTACAGTTTCGTGACCCTGACGACTCTGGGCTACGGGGAGATCACTCCGGCCAATCATGTCGCCGAGTTCTTCGCCTACATGGAGGCGGTGACCGGGGTCTTCTACATGGCGATCTTCGTCTCCAGCCTCATCAATCTCCGGGGAGGCAGCCTGGCGGACCGCAAGGAGCGTGAGTGAGTGCGGTGACGGCGACCCGGACGGTCCGGAGAGAGGAGGGGATCTTCGCCTTTCTGCCCACGCTCACCCCCAGGGTCCGCTTCGCGACCAAGACGGCTCTGGCGATCACACTCTCCTATCTGGGGGCCATGGCCATGAACTGGTCTCAGCCCTACCAGGGCCCCATCGCCATCATGGTGATCGCCTCCGCCGGTCCGCTGCGCGAAAGCCTGGGCAAAGGGGTGATGCGGGTGGTGGGCACCGTCATCGGGGCGGCGCTGGGACTGCTCTTTCTCGCCCTCTTTCCCCAGGATCAGACCCTTTATTTTCTCGCCTTGACACTTACCGGCGGCGTTATCGTCTACCTCTATCATGCCTGGCAGGGGGACAAAAGTTTCTGGCTCATCATGCTGATGGTGATTGCTGCTCTATAACTACGGCTACGTCGATGACCGTCTCATCTACGCTCTGGACCGGAGCTGGTCGACAGCCTTCGGGATCTTCGTCTACGCCATGATCAACCTCTACCTCTGGCCGGAGAAGGAGATGGAGAGCCGGGTGGCGAGGGTGCGGGAGTCGGCCCGGAGTTGGCGGGAGAGTTTTGGGGTTCTGATGCATGAGAGCTCCGAAGAGGCCGGCGCCATCCTGGGGCCTCTGCGCCGGGCCGAAGAGGCGCTGGAGCGGAGTCTGCGGATCGGCACGACCGAATACCCCGGCGGCATCGCCTTCGACCGGCACCGCTGGTCGGCTCTTTGGGGCGGGATCGTCGAGACCGATCGGCATCTGGAGCGGTTGGCGTTGATGGAGTGGGGACGTTATCGGGAACGGGTGGAGCAGCTCCTTCCAGAGAGCCGGCAGTTGTGTCGGGAGATCGGAGAGATGATGGCGGCCTTCGAAGCCTTCTGGAATGATCCAAAGAGCCCGCGAATTCCCCCGGAGAGAGGACTGCGCTTCACGCCGGGGAGTCTGGAGGATTACGCTGCCGTGGATCGGGCGCAGATCCTGAGCCTGGCCGAGGAGATCGAAGCACTGCACCGCACACTGCGCGACCTGCTGTAGCGGCTGGCGACCATCGTTTCGCCGGAGCCCGATCCGATCGACTTCGGCACGCGTCACCGCACTCCCCGGCGGTTTCACTGGGGAGATCCCCACGATCTCAAGGCGGCGTTGGTGGGGATGCTGGTCTTCTGGGCGGGATTGGGATTTTGGTACCTGATGCCCAACGATCTAGGGTATATGGTACCGGCGATGGCCTTTGCCATGGGGCTTCGTCCTCTTCACGCCGCTCAATCCCATGGCGCTGATCCTGATCTACAGCCTCTCTTTTCTCGTCTCCTTTCCCACCTTCGTCTTCGTACTTCCGATGCTGCATACCTGGTGGGAATTGGGACTCTAATTCTTCGTCTATATGTTCGCCGCCTACTACTTCATCCCGGCGACACTCTCCCTCTTTTTCGGCCTGGGACTGGTCTTCCAGTTTATCGACAACACCACCTATTTCAGTTTTCAGCTCTTTATGACGATCCTGCTGATCTTCTATCTCTTCCTCAGGCTGCTGCTGATCTTCAACTATCTGCCCTTTTCCAATCGTCCCGAAGATCTTTTCCGGCAGGTGGAGCGGAGGTTCCGTCGACTGAGCCGCGCATTGGCCGATGCCGGGATCGGAGGACGAGGTATCGGGCTTTGGCGGCGTTGGGCGCTGGCTCAGCTTCCCGTTACTACTGCCAAAATGAAGCTCTGGGCAGCCAAACTGGATCGAAACTATTTCGACCGTATCGATGACGCGGCGCTGAATCGTTACCTCGAAGCGGCGCAACGCTCTGCGGAGATCCTGTTGCTGCTGGAGCCTTTGCGCAGGCGGTTGCGACGCGGTGCCTTTCTTGCCGGGCTACGGGTGGATGGAGTCCAGGGAAAGTTCTCTCTGACACGTCTGCTCGAAGGGAACCCGGAGGAGGCCGGGCGTCGTCTCGAAGAGAGAATGAAAGCTCTGGACGATCTCGTACGCAGCGTCGATTGGAAGCGGATCAATCGGGAGGAGCTGATCGATCTGGCCCGTTACGTCACGCTGCGAAAACGTCTGGAACAGAGCCTGATCGAGGCGGAGACGTCTTGGAGAGAGGCGGGACTGGAGCAGTTGAAAGGGAGCCGTTTCTGATGAGTGCACGACGTCGATTTCTACGATGGAGCCTGCTGGGATCGGGGGCGATGCTCCTGGGCGGTTGTGCGGCGGTGGGGCCTGATTTCTTCGGACCCGGCCGGCCGAAGCTGCCGGCGGAGTGGGAACGGCACCGCCACCGCAAAGATCCCCATCTGGCCAACTGGTGGAAGATCTACGGCGACCGTAACCGGGTCAACTACATGAAGGCGCTGGCGGACATCGATTCGGCCCGTGAAGCCCTCAACAACGCCAAGCTCAATCTGGCACGTACCAAAGTCTACGCCGAAGTGGACGGCTGGGTGAGCAACATCAACTTCCAGGTCGACTCCCAGGCGGTGGCCAACAAACCGATCCTGGCCCTGGTGGACAGAAACACCTTCTGGGTCTTCGGCTTCTTCCGGGAGGATGCGGTCTCGAAGATCGTCGTGGGGGACGAGGCGAGGGTGATACTGATGGCCTATCCCGACAGGCCGCTGAAGGGGAGGGTGGAGTCGATCGCCTGGGGAATCACGCCCCCCGACGGCAACCCCGGCCCCAACCTCCTGCCCAAGGTCAAGCCGGTCTTCCAGTGGATCCGACTGGCGCAGCGTATCCCTGTGCGCATCGCCCTGGAGGAGCTTCCGCCCGAGGTGAAGCTGAGGGTGGGGATGACCGCTTCCGTCATGATCCTGAAGCAATCCGAAGGTCGAAAGGGTCGGGATTAGGTTTGATTTTTTTTAGATTATTCTATTAGAATTGTAGAAGACTGTATTGAAAGGTTGGAGAGATGAAGTCGTACCCGCAGAAATCGGTACATCGGAACAGACGTTTCTCCCACCGTTTCTCCGCCTTGCTGGATGCTCTGCCGGACGTCATTTTTCACCTGGATGACCAGGCGCGGTTTCTCGACGTCTATTCCGAAGGGGACGGCGGCCCCTGCCGCCTCCATGACCGGGAAGTGATCGGCCGCAGGCTCGAAGAGGTCTTTCCCGCTCCGGTAGCCCGTCGCCTGGAACGGGCCCACACCGAGGCGCTGCGCCATGGACACCTTCAGATCGTCGACTACTCCATGAAGCGGGAGGGAAAGGAGTACAGTTTCGAGGCGAGGGTGATCCCCGCCGAAGCCAAAGGGACCCCGCGCAAGAGTACCCTGGTGATCATCCGGGACATCACCGCCGACAAACACTCCAGAGACTATCTCAATCTCATCAAAAAGATCTTCGAAGATGCCACGGAGGCGATGCTGATCTTCTCCACCCGTGATGACAAAGTCTATTTCAACGAATCTTTCTGCCAGATGTTTGGCCTGGGGTGCGACGAGGAACCGGGAAAGCGCCTGGAGGATCTGGAGCGCTTTTTCGCTCCCGAGCAGTTCAGTATGTTCAAGGAGATGATCCGCCGAAACGGCAGCTACCATGGAGAGGTGACGGTGCTGCGGCCCGACGGCAGCCGACTGAGCGCCTGGCTCAACTACGATACGCTGGAGGATGGCGAAAAGGGGGACGAAGCCTACGAGATCGCCATCCTGACCGATATTTCGGAGCTGCAGGAGTCTCGGGAGATGCTGCGTTTCACCGCGACCCACGACGGCCTGACGGGACTGCCGAACCGCCGGATGCTTCTGAACCATCTGGAGCAGGCGGTCCGTCGCAGTGTGCGCAACCATCGTTCCGGAGCGGTCTTTTTCATCGATCTGGACAACTTCAAATATATCAACGACTCCCTGGGGCATATCGCCGGAGATGCGGTCCTGATCGAATGTGCCTCGCGGATCCGCTCTGCTATCCGCAAGAGCGATATCTTCGGACGCCTCGGCGGGGACGAGTTCCTGCTGATCACCGAGGAGATCAAATCCCCCGACGATCTGATGCATCTGGCGAGCAAGATCATCGCCGTGGTCAACGAACCCTTCTACGTGGGGGATCTCAAACACAATATCGGTGCCAGTATCGGTGTAGCGATCTTCCCCAATGATTCGACGAACCGGGATGAGCTGCTGCAGTTCGCCGACATGGCGATGTACCAGGCCAAGGAGAAAGGCAAGAACCGCTATCAGTTCTACTCCAGCAGCCTGGACCGGAAGGTCAAACGCCATTTCCTCATCGAAAAGGCGCTGCGTTACGCCCTGGAGAACGACGGCTTCTATCTGGTCTTCCAGCCCCAGATCGATCTCAATACCAACGTTCTGACAGGCCTGGAGGCGCTGATTCGCATCGACGAGCGGATCGCCGGCCCGCTCCATCCCCAGGAGTTCATCCCCATCGCCGAAGAGAGTGACCTGATCCTCAAGATTGGCCGGTGGGTCTTTCAGCGTTGCTGTCAGACGATCTTCCAGTGGAATCGGGAGTATCATCTCGGTAACGTGGAGATCTCCATCAATCTCTCCCGACGGCAGCTGATGGACGAGACCTGGCCCGGATTCGTGGAGGAGACGTTGAAAAAATACCATCTCGATCCCACGAAGATCGAGTTCGAGATCACGGAGACCGCCTTCATGCAGTCGCAGAAGACCGGTTCCCGGACCATCGAGAAGCTTCAGAAGATCGGCTGCAAGATCTCCATCGACGATTTCGGTACGGGCTACTCTTCCCTGGCGACGCTCAAGAAGTTCACGGTGGACAAGCTCAAGATCGACAAATCCTTCATCGACGAGATCTCCCACAACAGCACCGACCGCTCCATCGTCAAAGCCTCCATCGCCATGGCCAACGCCATGGGCCTCAAGACCGTCGCCGAGGGGGTCGAGACCGACGAGCAGAAGAAGGTGGTCAAGCTCATGGGGTGCAAAGAGATGCAGGGGTTCCTCTACAGCGAACCGAAACGTGCTGCGGAGATCCTTCGTTTGTTGAAGGAGATGAACGGGAAGAAGGGTGAAAAGTAACTTGTTCGATCAAAGAAAAAAGGTCTGATGATTTCAGATATAGAATAACTTGCAATGGAAGGAAAAATGTTGAAGATGGCGGAGACGGAGGGATTCGAACCCCCCGAAGCTCCGATTATCGAAGCCCCCAAAGAATGGGTGAAAACTCCATAAAACCGAACTTCAGAGACATTATACCCTTTTTCACCACTTAGCACCGTTTTGCACTATTTTGCAAGAAATGATACTATTCCTTGAAAAAGTTCTTGAAAAAAATAGGAGGGCAAAATGGGCTTCAGGGTGATCAAGGGGAGCAACGGAAGGAAGCTGAAAAAGTACAGCGGGATCACTGAGTATTTCAGGGACAGCGACCCGGACAAAAAAACAGTACGGCACTACATCAGTTATTGGATCCCAGACCCCGATCACCCAAAAGGAGGCCGGACCGTCAAAGAGAAAGTGGAGACCACGGATAGAGACGAAGCCCTGGCCGTCCTGGAGGAGCGAAAGAGGGAGGTGGCCCGTGGCCTCTTGGTCGCTGCCGGATCGAAGGGAGGGGATACGCCCCTGGACATCGTCGCAACCGAATACTTCGCAGAACGAGATCGGCGGGGCAATATCCACAAAGACAAGCTCCGATACACAAAGTACATCGGAGACGTGATCTACAGGATAGAGGACGCGCCGAACCAGAAAGGATACCGGATAACGGAGGAGGCCGAATACGAACGAGAGACCGGCCGGGGGATGGGAGAAAAGAAGATCAGGGACCTGACCCCGAACGACATCAAAGGGCTCAAGCGAAAGCTGGCAAATGAAGGGCTGGGCCCCAAGACCGTCGCCAACACCGTGAACCTCCTCAAAGCCATCACCGGCCACGCCTTGAGCGAGGGCTACATCACCCACTCACCCTTCGTAAACAAAGAGACCCGCGTCAAGGTACCGAAAGAGGCACGGCGTCGCATTTTTACTCCCGAAGAGCGAGAGGAGATATTCATGGCAGCGAAACACCGGGACAAGCGCCTCTTCGTTCTCTTCAAGATGCTTTATTACACCGGCCAGCGCCCGAAGTCCATCATCGGGCTCAAAGCCAAGGACATCGATCTGAAGCAGCGAACGATCAGCGTCGATCCGATCAAAGACCAGGCCGGAACGACCGTCCCTATTGCCGACCGTCTCTACCCCATCCTCAAAGTCTGGCTGAAGGACGCCGAACCGAACCAGCCGATCTTCAACATCGGATACGACCGCTTCCAGAAGATCGCCAAAGCCGTATTCGCACCCTACAACAAAGGGCTCGACCGAAAAAAGGACCCCCACGCCTGGGCTTCGATGTATTCCTTCAGGCACACCAGCGCGACCGTCATGCTGGCAAAGTCCGGCAGCATCGAGATGGTGCAGGGCGTCCTCAATCACGCCGACGCCCGAACCACGAAGATCTACGCCAAGCTTGCCGATGAAGCGAAAAGAAAAGGTGTGAACTTGCTTTGATAAGCGGTGCATAAGCAGCACCTCGATAGCATAGCGGTACAAGTTCACTGTTTCGAGTTTGGGCGGCCTCCCAGGGGGAGACGCTGAAATCGAGATGACGAACGCTTCATGAGCGGCCACCCGGTCGCAGGCTTATCGCGCAGTGCGCCTCCAGGGGAGAAGCCACAAAGGGGCATTCGGGCATTTCGGGCAAACCGCATTTCGAGAGAGATGCAGTTTTTCCGAGCTGTCCGGGTGCCCCTTTTTTAATGCCCCGAAATCCTTCCGAAATGCGGTATCAGAACGTGACTTGAATTCAAAACCAAGGATTCAAGATGCCGCGAATCAAACAAACCCAGACCACAGAACAGAAGCAGATCGTCGAGATGCTCTACGCAAAGCACGGGAAGCTCTACCTCACAAAAGACGAAGTCACCCAGGAACTCCAAGTGAGCCAGGCTACCATCGACCGGATGCGAAAACGGGGTGAAATCAAGAGCTCCAAGATCGGCAACCAGGTGCGGTTTTCACTCAACGAAATCGCAAAATTTGTCGCTTGACTTTCAAAAATTCTTGAAAAAAGAAGAGAGAGTAGCGATGGAATGGGATAACTACGGAGGGGGAGGCACCCCCCGCATACGAAGAGGAGAACCAAATTGTACCACATCCCCACTCGAAGAGATAGAGGAGATCATCGTCGACTTCGAGCGCGGGGACAGGATGCCGGACCTAGCCTACCTTTCGGTTTCGGACCGGGAGTTCAAGCCGAAGGTTTACAACGAGGGCTTCACCTATTCGGTGACCGCCTGGCGCTGGCTGCATCATGCCACAAAGAAGCACGCCTACAGCACGATGGTCTACGAGAACGGCGTCCGCCGGAAAGAGAACGTCATCGGCTACGGGAACGTTCTGATTTACGACGTCGACGGCGGGTACCGGGCCGAGGAGGCGATCGAGGCCCTTAAGGGGCTTCAGGCGCTGATCGTCACCACCCGAAGCCACACGCCACAGGAACACCGCTTCAGGATCCTCCTGCCCGGCGACGCCTGCCTCTCCAACAGAGTGGACGACCGGACCTACCGGGAGATCATGGAGACGGCCCTGGCTTACATCGGGCTCGACACGGAGAAGATCGACGCGAAGTGCATGACGACGGACCGGCAATACGCGCCGAACCCGGCACAGAGGCACTGCTACCTCGAGGGAGCGAAACTGCCGCTCCTGGAGATCGGCCGGATCGTTCTCGAAGCACAGAGGCAGCAGGAACTGAAAAAGAGAGCCCGGCCACCGAGGATCCGCGCCAGCTACGACGGCCCGAGCCCGATCGAGAGCTTCAACCGGGACCACACCATCGAGGAGCTACTGGAACGCTACGAATACCGACGGGTCGGCAAACGCTGGCTTTCACCACACTCCGAGAGCGGCGATCCGGGCGTGACGGTGCTGACAGGAGACGACGGTAGAACCAGAGCCTACAGCCACCACGACAGCGACACCTGGGATCTGGCCGACCCCTTCGACCTTTTCGTCATCCACGAGTACGACGGTGATGCGAACCGGGCGCTCGAGGCCCTGAAGGGAGGGGCGGCATGACACCCGAAGAGAGACTCAGGAGAGCAGAGGAGGCAAGGGGCGTCCTGGAGCGGGATTTCAGCGCCCCCGAACTCGACACGTCCAACCTTCCCGCCACCATCAGGAACTACATCGACAAACTGGCCCTCTCCCTGGGGACCACAAAGGGAGGGCTGGCCGCCGTGGCCATCGGGGTCCTCTCGGGAGCGATGAGACGAAAGATCATGCTGCGGGCCCGACCTCGGGGGATGTGGGACGTCGAGCCCGTGATCTGGGCGGCACTGCTAGGAGAGTCCGGCTCCCGAAAAACCCGAGCCATGGAAAAGCTCCTATATCCCCTCAAAAAGGCAGCCGACGAGGAGTCTGCCCAAAATGCCGAAGCGCTCCAGGAGTGGCTGCGGAACAGCCGATCTATCGAGAACTCGATCGAGCGCATCACCCGGCAACTGAACGAGGAAGCGGACGAGATCAAACAGGAGAAGCTCGAGGGGAAACTGAAGCGACTTCGGGCCCGGCTGAAGGAGCTGCCGGAGAAGCCCCCGGGCGAGCTGATCCACTCCAGCGTCACCCCGGCGGCGCTCTACGACGCGCTCAGAGAGAGGAGAGAGGGGATCGTCATCCGCCACAACGAGCTCGAGGGGCTGCTGAGACAGATGGAGAGTAAGATCAACGCCTCCCTACGCTCGATGCTCCTGAGCCTTGCCAGTGGTGAGGACCTGGAGCACGAGACGAAGTCCGGCGGCATCATCAAGCTCAGAAACCCCGTGGCGGTGCTGATTGCGGCAGGGCAGCCGGACATGATGCAGGAGATCATCCAGAAGGAGCTGGGCGGGGAGGCCGTCGGTTTTCTGCAGCGTTTCCAGGCGATGGGACACATCGAGATCACGGATGAGGGGTGGAGAGACGATATCGACATCCGAGAGGAGGAGAGGGCATACGACGGCCTCATCCGCGCACTCTTCGAGGCGACGGAGGCGACCCTGCCGGGAACGAAGAGCGACCACAACCGGAATTATCACTTCTACAGCCTGACCGGGGAGGGGACGGAGAGGATCCGCGCCTTCGAACGGCAGATGCACCAGGACGCCGCCGATCCGGTACAGCGATCGTACATGATGAAACTCGTGGGGACCGTGGCGGGGATGGCCCTGCTGTTCCACCTGGTCGACATCATCGAGGGCAACGGAGGAGCCGATCCCCACCACATCCCCCTGGAGACCCTGGAGAGAGCGATCGGGATGGGGCTGGAGTTCAGAAAGTACGCCATGTGGGTCTACGGATTGAAAGATGACGAACACGAACTCAGGCAGAGACGGCTGGAGAGGATCACCGCCTACCTGCAGAGCCACGGCATCACGAAGGACAACGCCGGGGACCTCCGGGCCCTGAGCAAGCGGATAGACATGAAGCGTTCACTCCAAGCTCCGGGCTATGGGAGAAACCCAAAAAGAACGGAGAT
>JALWZI010000295.1 GCA_027002755.1 Campylobacteraceae bacterium
AGAAAAAACATATCGCGATGCTGATCGACTGCGACAACGCTTCGCCCTATGCCATCAAGGGGATCCTCAAAGAGCTCTCCAAATACGGCGAAGTGATCGTGCGGCAGGCCTACGGCAACTGGAACAACCAGCAGCTGACCCCCTGGATGGACCGGCTTCTGGAGCACTCCATCAAACCGATCCAGCAGTTCGACTATACCCGGGGCAAGAACGCCACCGATATCGCCATGGTGATCGACGCCATGGATCTGATGTATACCCGGGATCTGGACGGATTCGCCCTGGTGACCAGTGACAGTGACTTTACGCCCCTGGCCCAGCGGCTTATGTCCAACGGGCTGACGGTCTACGGATTCGGGGAGAAGAAGACCCCCAAGGCCTTCATCAACTCCTGCAGCCAGTTCATCTACACCGAGAATCTGGAGAAGGAGGAGAAGAAGTCCAAATCCCGCACCGAAGAGGTGGTCAAGAAGAAACGGAACAAAAAGAGCGCTCCCAGCGAAGCCGAGAGCAAGATCGATTCGGTCCTGGAGGACGAGGAGTTCATCGATCTGCTGCTGACGGGCCTGCGCAAGACTGCCGGAGAGAACGGCTGGGTCAACGTCTCGGATCTGGGGCAGTACCTGAGCAACAACTCCGCCTTCAGCCCCGTCAACTACGGCTACGAGAAGCTGGGAGCCCTGCTGCGCAACATCCCCTTCCTGGAGAGCAAGTTCGAGAACAACAATTCGATCATGTATGTGAGGGAGAAATAAGTTACAGGCTTTCGCCGATCGTTCTCAGCCCTCATCACTCCGGCGGACGGTCGGCGAAGATGGCGATGAAGTAGAGGGCGATCGCGATGATCATGAGGAGGGGTATCAGGTTCATCGGATCGCTGAAATCCGTCTCCAGCAACTGATTGATCTTTTCCATGTCCTTATCATAGCATTTTGACAGTGCCGCTCTTTTGAGGATAGAATAGAGTTCACGTGAACAACAGGTTCAGAAAAAGGATGCACTATGAAAATAGACTACGCGAAGATTCCCGCCTCAGACCGCTACAAACTCATGGCCCAGAGCGTGGTGCCCCGTCCCATCGCCTGGATCGTCACCGAGGATGAGGGAGTGCTCAACCTGGCTCCTTTCAGCTACTTCACGCCGCTCTCTTCGGAGCCGGCGACCCTCATCGTCTCGGTGGGGCACCGCCCCGACGGCAGGCCCAAAGATACCCTGGCCAATCTGAGAAAGCACGGCCGCTGCACCCTCTGTCTGGTCTCGCCGGAGCTGCTGGAACCGATGCATTGCAGCTCCAAACCCCTCTCCCATGAAGAGAGCGAAGCGAAGCGTTTCGACATTCCGATGACCGGGATCTTCGAAGGCTTTCCTCCGATGGTCGAGGGGGCACCCTCTGCTTTTGCCTGTACCCTTTTGCAGGAGGTGGAACTGGAAGGAAGCAAGACCCGCCCTCTGATCCTGAAGATCGAAGAGCAGTATATTGATGACAGCTGCGTCGTCAACCCGGAGCGTCTCTATCTCGACTGTGAGCTGATCGCCCGGGTGGGGCCGAACTATGCCCGGATGGGAGAGCGGGTCAAGGCGCCGGAGATTCCGGAATGAGAGTGCTGAGCGTTGAGCGCTGAGTGTTGAGAAGAGAGGTGAGCATGGCGAAGATTGAACCCTTCGAAAAACATACGGACCGGTACGAGGAGTGGTTTGAGGAGCATCGTGAACTCTATCGCTGGGAGCTCAAGGCGATTGAGCGTCTGCTGCCGGCCTTTTCCGAGGGGGTGGAGATCGGGATCGGAACGGGACGTTTCGCTCTGCCCCTGGGGATCCGGCTGGGGATCGAACCCTCGCCGAAGATGGCAGCCCGTGCCATGGAGAAGGGGCTCGAAGTGATTCCCGGGACTGCCGAGGAGATCCCGCTGCCCGACGAGAGTGTCGATTTCGCTCTGATCGTCACGACGATCTGCTTCGTGGATGACCCCCGAAAGGCTCTGCGGGAGATCCGGCGCATCCTGCGGCCCGGAGGATGGGTCATCGTGGGCTTCGTAGATCGCGATACTCCGCTGGGGCGCTACTATCTGGAGCATCGAAACGAAAGCCGCTTCTATGCGCCGGCGACCTTCTTCTCCGCGGAAGAGGTGGCCGGCTTGCTGCGGGAAGCGGGCTTCGGGGAGTTGGAGGCGGTGCAGACCCTCTTCGGCGAACGTCTGGAGTCGATGGAAGGCGGGATTCGTCCCGGCTGGGGCGAAGGGGCCTTTGTGGTGATCCGGGGGCGCAAAGTCGAGAATCCGGAGAGAACGGAGTGAGGAAACATCGGGGACCGGCGCCGGAGGATGGGCTCTTCCGTGATCCTGAGCGGCTGCGGCGGCTTCGGGAGGCTGTCAAAGACCTGAGCTGGCTGCTGCGTCGGGGCTACTCCTCCAAGGCGGCCGCCGAGCTGGTGGGCAATCGCTATCAGCTCGACAGCCGGGAACGTCTGGCTCTCAGCCACGCCAGCTGGGACCGCAGCGATCGTGCCGGTCGGCTCCGGCCGCAAGAGCTGCGAGGGAAGCAGGTCTGTGTGGACGGTTTCAATCTGCTGATCACCCTGGAGACGGCCTTGGGCGGCGGGGTGCTGATCCGGGGGACCGACGGCCGGATCCGGGATCTGGCGGCGGTGCACGGCAACTACACGCTCCGAGCCGAAACCGAGGCGGCGATCCGACTGGCATTGGAGGGGCTGCGGGAACTGGGCGTGAAGCGGAGCCGCTGGTATTTCGACCGTCCCGTCTCCAACAGCGGCCGTCTGGCGGCCCTGGTGGAATCGACGGCCCGGGAGCTGGGGGTCGAAGCCGAGGCCGAGGCGGTGGATGGTGTGGATGGCCGGCTCAAACGCTGTGAGGGTGTGGTGGTCAGTGCCGACGCGGCGATCCTGGACAGCGCGGGGGTGCGCTGGTTCGATCTGGCGGAGTATCTGATCGAAGGGAAGATCCCCGGGGCGTGGATCGTGGATTTGAGAGATGAGAGATGAATATTGAGAGAAAAGATCCGGAAGGGGAAACTATGAAACTGACGATCCTGTTTGACAATGTACCTAATAGGGAGGAGATGACGCCGCTTTGGGGCTTTGCCTGCTGGGTGGAGCCGAAAGAGGGAACCCCCTGGCTCTTCGATACCGGTAGCAACGGGCGGGTTTTGCTGCAAAATGCCCGTGTCGCGGGAATCGATCTGAGCCGGGCCAAGGAGCTGGTGCTCTCCCACCCCCACTGGGATCATGTGGGCGGGCTCGATACGGTGCTGGAGCTGGCTCCCGCGATCCGTCTCTACCTGACCGAGAGCTTCTCCAAACTCTGGATCCGGGATCTGGAGCGATTAGGCGGCGGGGTGACCGTGGTCGGGGAGAAGCCGATGTTCCTTTTCGACGGGGTGGAGTCCACGGGGATGATGGCGGAGATCGGAGAGCAGTCGGCGCTGATCCGCAGTGCCGCCGGACCGGTGCTGCTGACGGGCTGTGCCCATGCCGGCATCGTGGAGATCGCCGCACGGGCCACGGAGATGGCCGGAGAGTCCCTGGCTCTGGTGATGGGGGGATTCCACCTCTTTCGCAGCGAAGCGTGGGAGATCGAAGAGACGATCGAGGGATTGGTCGCTCTGGGGGTCCGGCAGGTCTGTCCCACCCACTGTACGGGAGAGCGGGCGACGGAGATGTTCCGTACCGCTTTCGGAGCGGATTGTCTGCAGGGCGGCGTCGGAGCGGTTGTGGAGATTTAAGGACGGGCCATTCCCTTTTTGGTCCGGCGGGTCGGCGTGGCGCTGAAGGGGTCCTCGGGCCAGTAGTGTTTGGGGTAGCGTCCCCGCATCTCTTTGCGCACTTCGGGATAGACCCGGCGCCAGAAGTTCTCCAGATCCCGGGTGAGGGCGAGGGGACGGCGGGCCGGGGAGAGGAGCTGCAGTGCCAATGGAAGCTGCCCCTCCAGGATCCGGGGGGTCTCCCGCCAGCCGAAGAGCTCCTGGAGGCGCGCCGCCAGGACCGGGGCCTCGGGATCGGCGTAGTTCACGACCGCCCGGGTGCCCGTGGGCAGCTCGATCGTTGCAGGGAAAAGCCGATCGAGGCTCTGCCGCTCTTCCCAGCTCAGTGAGCCCAGCATAATATTTTTCAGGTCGAGGCTTTTGAGATCCTCCAGGCCGTTCATCCCCTCTATCCAGGGCAGCAGCCACTCCTCCAGGCTCTCCAGGAGTGCCTCATCGCTCCAGTCGGAGAAGATTTCGGGTCGGTGCCG
Organism: Campylobacteraceae bacterium; assembly: GCA_027002755.1. Classification (GTDB taxonomy): domain Bacteria; phylum Campylobacterota; class Campylobacteria; order Campylobacterales; family Sulfurovaceae; genus Nitratifractor. Next base: position 4,248 of record JALWZI010000295.1, read on the forward strand.
GTGGGCAGCCAGGAGCCGCTCTCGCAGAGCACTGGCCGCACTGCTCCAGGGGAGAGACTCTACGCCCCGCTGACGTATCCCCTCCAGCAGGAGCTGTGAAACCTCCTCTCCTTCGGGACGGGGGAGGGGGTGCTGTTCCAGGATCAGACGGTGAAAGCGCAGCTCCTCCCGTGCCTCCACTCTGCCCGTGGTTTCGTTGTAGCGCAGCTCTCGGTGCCGCTGTAGTGCGTGTGGATAGGCGCTACACAGATCCACCGGGCTCAAGGGTGCGGCTCGGCGGATCCGTCGGGTCATCCCCTCGCCGGAGCTTTCGGCGACCGCCAGAAGCGGGTGACGGGCCAGAGCGCTCCGGGGCGGGAGAGTTATTCCCCGCCCTGAGGCGGCCAGGTAGGCGCCGTCGTCTCCCCGCTGCCGGGCGACGCGCTCGGGATAGGCCAGGGCGGTCAGCAGACCGGCACGGTCGCTGCGGACCACGGTTTGTGCTTCCGTACCGCTCTGCCTGAGAAGGGTCCGGAAGCGCTGCCGCAGCGTCGGGGGAGTAGAAGAGCCCGACAGGAGGCGGTGGAGCTCCTCCATCTCCTCGGCCAGGTCATCGCTGCGAGTGATCGGGGGGCGTTCGGTCAGGAGGAGTGTCAGCAGAACCCCTTCGTAGCCCAGTTCCATCTCCGTCGCCCGCAGGAGCATGTGGGCGATGCGCGGGTGTTCTCCCAGCGTCAGGGCCCGTTCCCCAAGGGGGGTGAGGGCTCCCCGCTCATCCAGCATCTCCAGTTCACGGAGTAGGCGGGAGGCCTCCTCCATCGCCTGCCGGGGCGGTGGATCGATCCAGCCCAGCTCCTCCGGCGCGGCTCCCCAGCGGGCCAGCTCCAGGGCCAGGGGTGCCAGGTCGGCCTGAAGGATCTCCGGTGTGCTGCGGGGTGCCAGCGCCCGGTGCTCGTGCCAGAGGCGGTAGCAGACCCCGGGGGCGGTACGTCCCGCCCGACCGGCTCGTTGGCGGGCGGAGTCGGCGGCGATGGGACGGGTCTGCATCCGCTCCATCCCCACGGCGGCGTCGTAGGAGACCTCCCGCCGGTACCCGCCGTCCACGACGATGCGGATCCCGTCGATGGTGAGGCTGGTCTCGGCCAGATTGGTCGCCAGGATCACCTTGCGCCTGCCGGGAGGTGCGGGGCGGATGACACGGCGCTGCGCGGCGGGATCCAGAGCTCCGTAGAGCTCCAGCACCTCCACCTCCGGTCCCAGCCCCTCCAGAAGGCGGGCACATTGTCGGATCTCCCGAAGGCCGGGGAGAAAGGCGAGCAGGGAGCCTTCGTGCCGCTGCAGTGCCTCTTTGACGGTCCGGGCGGTCTCGGCAGCCAGGTTGTCCGGTGTGACGACGGGGGCGCGGGGGTCACGGTAGTGCAGCGTCACCGGATGGGAACGGCCGGCGCTTTGGATCAGGGGGGTCTCCTCGCCCAGCAGGCCGAGGAGCTCGTCGCTCTGCAGCGTCGCGGACATCACCAGGATCCGCAGATCCTCCCGGAGCAGCTCCTGGCTCTGCAGCGCCAGGGCCAGACCCAGATCGGCGTGGAGGGAACGCTCATGGAACTCGTCGAAGATCAGCAGCCCCACCTCTTCCAAACCCGGATCGCTCTGAAGCATCCGGGTGAGGATCCCCTCCGTGACCACTTCGATCCGGGTGCGGCGGGAGACCTGTGCCTCGCCCCGCATCCGATAGCCGACCCGCTCTCCGGGGCGCTCCCCCAGGGTTTCTGCCATGCGTGTCGCCACCATCCGGGCTGCCAGGCGTCGCGGTTCGAGCATGAGGATCCGGCGGCCGCTCAGCCAGGGTTCCTCCATCAGCTCCAGGGGGACCACGGTACTCTTACCCGCTCCTGGATCGGCCTGGAGGATGACGCGGCGATGGGAGTACAGCGCTTCCCGCAATCGGGGAAGGACGGCGTGGATCGGGAGGGAAATCATCCTTCGCTTCGCTCCGCCTTGCCGAAGAGCATCCGCCAGCACCGGAGCGATCGGGGAATGAGCGGGGTCTGCCGGCGGTACTCCCGATAGGCGTCACCGAATTTGCCGATCGCTTCCCGCTCCTCCAGGGTCAGGATCATCAGAAGGATGAAGAGGGCCTCCGCCGGCGCGACGAAAAAGATAAAGGTAGGAGAGCCCAGCAGCAGGGCGACCCCCAGGGGCAGGAGCATCAGGCTGAAGAGCATCGGGTGGCGGGTGCAGCGGTAGATCCCGCTCGTCACCAGGCGGTTGGTCTCCAGACGGGGGAGATCCCCTTCACGACCCCGCCGGGCCAGTTCCCGCCCTCCGGCCGCCGCGGCCCGGAAAGCGAGACAGAGGAGCACCAGCCCCAGAGGCAGGGAGAAGAGGTGAAAAGAGAGCCTGCCGAAGAGTTCCGGAAAATGCTGCAGGTCGTTGCGGATCGAGAAAACAGCTCCTCCAACCAGCAGCAGGAGCCAGATGAGGATCCGCAGGACCACCGAGGGGGTGGTAGAGAGCCGCATTCCCGTCAGATCCACTTCTGCTTTTTGAGCCAGCGGTAGATGAACCAGCCGATGGCGATGTTGAGGCCCCAGACCAGGGCGTAACCGTATTTCCATCCCAGCTCCGGCATATATTTGAAGTTCATTCCGTAGTTACCGACGATAAAGGTCAGGGGCAGGAAGATCAGGCTGATGGCCGCCAGGCGCTGCATCGCCTGGTTCATCCGGTTGCTCAGAAAGCCCATGAGCAGGTTCTGCAGGTATCCGGTGCGATCCAGATAGGTTTTGGACTCGTTGATGGAGAAGGAGAGGTGCTCTTTGAGGTCGATGAACTCGTATTTGAGTTTGCGGCGGGTCTCCACGGGGAAGTGGTTGTAGATCTTGTTGACCACGTCCGTCGATTGCACCGAGAGCTTGGCGATGCGGTTGAGAGTACGTCGGGCGAAATAGAGGTCTTTCTGGACCGTCTCTTCGTCCAGGTCCTCGGCGAAGATCCGGTCCTCGATCTCCTCCAGCCGGTCGTCGATCCGGTCGATGATCCACATGGTGTGGTCCACCATGATGTCGATGACCGTGTAGGTGATATAGGGGAGGGAGTCGCTCTGGCGGTAGCGTTTGTAGAGCTTGGAGGTGAGGCTCTTGATGATCTTCTCGTCCCGTCCCAGGAAAATGAAGGTGTTCTCGGTGACGATGATGACCACGTTCTCGTCATGGTAGAGCAGGTCATCCTCTTCGTCGCTGATGAAATATTTGAGGATGATGAGCTTGAACCGGTCATGCTCTTCGTAGGTGATGCTCTGATCCTCGTTGCGGATGTCCTCGATGAAGCTTTCGGGAAAGTCGTGATCCCGGAGCCACTGGAGGATCGTCGCGTTGTCGATGGTGGTGAAGATCACCTGTTTTTTGTTGTCGTCCAGAACGATCTCGTCTTTGCGGTAGAGGCGGTCGGAAAAGAGATACATTTCATGCCTCCTTGGGTGGCAGTAGTTTGAAGAAATCCTCTTTGCTCAGGGGGCGTTCGAAGTAGAACCCCTGGCACATAATCTCGGGATAGATCCTGAGCAGCTGCTCCATCTGTTCCCGGGTCTCGATCCCCTCGGCGACGATGCGATATCCCAGGTGTGAAGCGATCTCACCGATATGGGTGACCAGAAAGGCAGTGTTGCGGTTTTCGGTGATCCCGGCGATGAAACTCCTGTCGATCTTGAGGATGGAGAAGTTGAGCCGCTCCAGATAGGAGAGGGAGGAGTAGCCGATCCCGAAATCGTCGATGGCCCAGCGGATCCCCAGGGTTTTGAGCCTGTCGATGGTGCTTCGGAACATCTCGAAATTGTCCACCAGAGAGTTTTCGGTGATCTCCAGTACCAGGCGTTTGGGATCGATGTCGTAGGTCTGGAGTGTCTTTTCGAGAGTGGGGATAAAATCGTCGTATCCCAGCTCATGGGCGTCGATATTGGCGGAGAGGAAAGCCGGTTCGTTCCCCCGTTCAGACAATTCCCGAAGGGTCCGGCAGACCTCTTCCCGGACCCAGCGTCCGATCTTGCGGATCTCGCCGCTCTCCACGGCGAGGGGGATGAATTCGGCCGGCGGCAGGAGCCCCAGGGTGGGATGGCGCCAGCGCACCAGGGCTTCGGCCCCGACAAGGCTGCGGCACTCCAGGGCGTAGATGGGCTGGTAGTGCAGTTCCAGCTGGGAGAGGAGCTCCGGACGGCTCAGCCCCTGCCGCAGGAAAAAGCTCTTGCGCCGATGTTCGTCCATGCTGCTGTTGTAGAAGGCGTATTCGAGTTTCTGGCTCTTGGCCTGGTACATGGAGATATCTGCATGGCGGATGATCTCGTCGGTGTCCCGCATTTCGGGCGTGATGATGACGATCCCGATGCTGGCATGCATGGAGAGGTGGTACTGGTCGAGGACCAGCTGCTGGTCCAGAGCCCGGTCGATCTCTTTGGCGAAACGTGTTCCTGTCTCTTTTGCCTCCTCTTCGGTGCGGCAGCAGTAGGGGTGGAGGATGACGAATTCGTCCCCTCCATGCCGGAAGACCTGGGCCTCTTCGGGGATCAGGGAGCTGAGCAGAGCCGCCACCTCCTTGAGCACCTCGTCACCGAAGGTGTGGCCCAGGGTGTCGTTGATGGGTTTGAACTGGTTGAGGTCGAGGAAATAGAGCAGAGAGAGTTTGGAGTCGCTGCGTTGCTCCTCCACCAGAGAGTGAAGACTTTGCAGAAAGCTCCGGCGGTTCCCCAGATTGGTGAGGGGATCCAGAGAGGCCAGCTGCTCCAGGTATTCGATGCTCTTGATCTCCAGGGTCTTGTCCTGGAAACTGACGATCCCACCGATCAGTTCTCCATTGCCGTTGAAGAGGGGGGCGATCTTGGCCTGGAGCCAGTACTCCTTGGGATTGAAAGTGGAGAGATAGAGGCCGTTGTACTCCACGGGTTTACCGGTCTTCAGGACCTCACGCATGACATCCACCGCCTGCTGATGGCGTAGTTCGGTGACATCGAAGCCCTCCAGCTGAAGATCGGGAGGGACATTGAAAAAGTCCTTGAAGGCCTGGTTGTATTTTCGGATCTTCAGATCGGTATCGAAGTAGAAGATCGGGGTGGGTGTCTGTTCGAAGAGGGCCCGCAGCTCCTCCTCTTTGGCCTGCAGCCTCTTGCGCTGATCGTAGACCTGGTTCATGTATTTGCGGGTGATCTGGGCGATCAGGGTCAGGGTCACGACGAAGAGGATGATCACCAGGCCGTCGAGGAGGGCATAGCGGTCGGGCAGTCGGATGAGATGGACGATCAGCGGCAGGGTGATCAGTACGGCGTAGGAGGTGGCCAGTTTGAGGCTGGGAAAGAGGGCGGCCATGGCCCCTGCGGCAATGCCGATGATGTAGATATAGAGAGCGAACTGAAGGTAGACATCCTGAAGGTAGGGAGCGAAGAGCGGAACGACGATCCCGGCCAGGAGAGCGGTGGCCATTGCCGCAATGTAGAAGTTGCGGTAGAGACGGCGGGCCTGAGTGCAGTCGAGCTTGCCGGGGGGGAACTGTTCCCGGTAACGGCGCACCG
>JALWZI010000296.1 GCA_027002755.1 Campylobacteraceae bacterium
GTCGACCCCCATCCCCGCCCCGGCCGTCACCAGCACCGCCTCGGCGGTCGCTACGAAATCCCGGATCGCTTTGATGGACATTATTCCTCCGTCGTTTGTCGTTTGAACGGGGCTTCGCCCCTCTTTGTCGTTTGAGAATCGTCGATAGTCGGCATGGAAAGAATCATTGATCTTCGCTCACTCATCATTGGATCAATGGAAGCGCGAATTCATTCGCGCCAAAAAAAGGTCATCCACCATACCAAATCGTTTCGGTATCCCATTGTGCGGGAATGAATTCCCACTTCCAAAAATCCGCGTTGCAAAGCAACGCCAACCGAAACCATTCATCATTCACCACTCACCATTCACCCTTTCGCGGGATAGCAATCCCATGCTACACCACCCTTTCGGTTCCTCATTCCTAGTTCCTAGTTACTCGTTACTAGTTCCTAGTCAAAATCCCCCTTTGAGCATCGCCACCAGCACCGTCGCGTAGCTCCCTTTTGGTAGTGTGAAGCTCAGCTCATAGTGGGCTTTCTCCGGAACGTATCGGCGCCTGATCTCCTCGGGAAATACCCAGGCGTAGCGGCGGCTCCCCTGTTCGGCGATCCGTTCGTCGTCGTAAGGTGCTTCGACGATCCGTGCGGGCTCCAGGGCCCGCTTGACCTTCCGGCCCGGCAGCAGCCCCGTGGGGCAGCGGTCTTTGGCGGAGAATTTGGTCGCTTCGGATGCCAGATTCTCGGCGACGAAGAGCCGGCCGTAGGGGTAGTGCATCATCCAGTCCCCCTCCAGAATCTTGAAAAAGTGCTCCTGCCGCTTCGTCTCCGTCAGTGTGCCGACCGGGAGTTTCTCAATCCCTTCCACTTCACGTTCACCAAACTCTTCCAGCAATCGGCTGATCCCCATACGGCGGCTGAGCCAGTCGTTGAAAAGTTTGCTTTGCCAGGCGCTGATGAGAAACTCCCGCATTTTGCGCTCCCGGATGCGGAGTTTCCCCTCCACCAGTGCCTGCCCCTCCTGCCAGTTGCTCCCTTCAGTCCCGAAGCGCTGTTCGCCAAAGTAGTTGGGCATGCCACTTTTTTCGATCCAGTCCAGGACCCGATCGATCTTCTCCTTCTGGACCCCAAGCACCTTTTTGAAACGGAGACGAAAACGGTTTCCCTTGAGGTGGCCGACGCGGAGTTTGTTCTCGTGGCGAGTTGTCTCCAGGATCTTGACCCCCTCGTGTTCAAATCCTTCCAGCTCTTTCTCCACCGATGCGGGCAGCGAGAGATACTGGGTCGTCAGAGCGTGTTTGTCCTTGAGCCCGGCGTAGCCGATCTGCCGCCTCGGGATCCCCAGACGGTTGCTCAGCAGATCGGTCAGCTCCCAGGTGCTCAATCCTTTTTTGCGTACCTGCACGATCAGATGCTCCCCACTGCCGGAAAACTCATAGAGCGGGATCTCCTCGACGGTGAAGTCCCTGGGAGAGGGATTGAAGACGAAGTCGTTTTTGACCGACAAAGGGAAAAGCCAGGAGGCTTGGATGGAAGATTTCTCAACGGTTTTTTTATCATTTGCTTTCAAATCGTTTCTCCTCTTCCACTTTGGCGATGCGGATCCGGTAGGCGGTGTACCACTTCTCTTTGCCGTATTTCTGTGCGATCCGGTGCTCGGCATCGGTCTTCCAGCGCTCGATCGACTCCCGATCCCGCCAGTAGGAGACGGTGATCCCGATCTCCTCCCGGGCGCTCTCGACCCCCAGGAAGCCCTCCTGTTTCCGGGCCAGCTCCACCATCCGCGACGCCATTTGGACATATCCCCGATCCCCTTCGGCACGGACGCTGGTGAAGATCACGGCGTAATAGGGCGGCTTGGGCGTCGCGGCGAAGGGAGTTGATCTGTTTTCAATCTTTTTCATGCGGTTTTAGTTCCTTTTTGAGATTCATACTCTGCATTTTTCATCCCCCTTTGGTTTGATTCAAAAGCTTCACGCCCTTAATTTGAACGGAAACGCTCTTTTTCGTTTGAGGAGGATGGGTATATGGGAATGTCACAGTTGGATTCGACCAAAATGCGATAGCATCCTTTTCTGTGTGTCGCCAGGAATCTTCCGGAGAGATTCTTTTCCAGACGAAGATTTCAGGTACCATTCCCCTCTCAAGCAATTCTCTGATCCAAACATACACCGCTCTACTATCTCCATTTTTGGCACACTCGATATGCTCAGCCAAACGAATCTCTCTGCGTTTATGCGTTTTGCCGATGTAGCGTAAGATCCGATTGCGTGGATCGACCAAACCGTAGATGAGATATCTTCCTACACGTATTGACATTTTAGAATTATAGCTTCCAAAAAGCGCACACATCCCCCTCTTCCCGTTTGGGATTGAGCCACTGCTTCAGAAATTTGATCCGTTCCTCGGTTAGGGATGCTTTGAGATTGGCGATGCACATGGGCAGCACCGAACCGTACTTTTCCGGGTGTTCCAGATACCCCGGATAGGCCATTTCGATCTCGGCATCCCGCATGGTGATCCAGGCCCTCTGGGCCTTTTTGAGCGCCCGAATGAAACGGGGGTACTTTCGATACCGCTTGAGAAGCTCCCGATAGATCCGGTTGAGCTTGCGATCGGCTAACTGAAAATCCTGCGACGCACACGCGTTCATCGCCCCCTGGGTCATCGCCCGATCCCAGCAGGACGAAGCATCCACAGAAACCGATTGCGCGGACAAAACGCCGACTGAAACCAGTGCCGCAATCACCATCCGTTTCATTTTTTTCCTCCTCCTCCTCAAATCTTGGGATTTCGTGGGATGGCAATCCCACGCCACCACCTCGTTACTATCTCGTTACTAGTTGCTAGTTTCCCCATTCCTCACTCGAAGAAAGACTCCGCTCTCCATATGCCCCGTATGGGGAAACTGATCGAAAAGCGCCGCCTTTTGCACCTCGTGGCTAGTGCTCAGATGCTCCAGATC
>JALWZI010000297.1 GCA_027002755.1 Campylobacteraceae bacterium
AGGAGATCACGGTCGATGGACGGCGGTATTTCCTCAAACGGGACGATCGGATCCATCCCGATTTTTCCGGCAACAAAGCGAGAAAACTCCACTATTGGCTCCATCGGGATCTCCCGCAGATCCGCAGGTTGGTCTCCTACGGATCGCCCCAGTCCAATGCCATGTACTCCCTTTCGGTTCTGGCCAGAGTACGAGGCTGGGAGTTTGAATATTTCGTTGATCATATCCCAACCTATCTGAGAGAGAATCCCCAGGGCAACTATCGTGCGGCCCTGGAGAACGGAACGATCTTCCGTGAGAAAAGAGAAATGAGAAATGAGAAATGGGGGGAGGAGGTGCTTTTCATCGAAGAGGGCGGCCGACAGCCCGAGGCGGAAGAGGGAGTCCGCCTGCTGGCCGGGGAGATCGTCGATTGGCAGAGAGAAAAAGGTATCGAAACACTGACAGTATTTCTGCCATCAGGCACCGGGACCACAGCTCTCTACCTTCAAAAATCTTTCCAGTTCCTCACTCTTCACTCTTCGCTCTTCACTCACGTAGTAACAGTCCCGTGTGTCGGAGGCGCCGACTATCTGCGGGAGCAGTTCGCCATGCTCGAACCCGATAGGTCATTCTGGCCCCAGATCGTCGATCTCCCTCGGAAGTATCATTTCGGCAGGCTCTACCGGGAGTTTTACGAAATTTGGCTAAAATTTAACGATCAATGCGGCGTGGAGTTCGATCTGCTCTACGACCCGAAAGGATGGCTGACCCTGCTCGAACATCGGGACAAAATGGCAGGAGAGATCCTCTACCTCCACCAGGGCGGCCTCAAAGGAAATGAAAGCATGCTGCCGCGATATCGGCGGAAATATCCCATGCAGGATGCTGAATTTTGAATTAATACAGAAGGTAGATAGCGATGAAGATCTATTACAGCGGCGATGAAAATTTTTCGGCGGAGTTCGGAGAGCTTCTCAAACGGGGGGCGATGGATATCGACAACGTGACGGAGGTGGTGGCGACGCTGCTTCGGGAGATCCGGGAGGGGGGCAATGCCGCTCTGCGCCGTCATATCGCCCGCTTCGACCGCTGGGAGCCTGCCGACGATGCGGCTCTGCAGGTCGATCCGGCGGAGATGGCAATGGCCTACGAAGCCATCAGCCCGGAGCTTCGGGAGGCTCTGCACCTGGCTTATGACCGGATCAAGGCCTATCACGAGAAGCTGATGCCCCGCTCCTGGTTCGAGTATGAAAAGAACGGTTCCATGCTGGGGCAGCGGGTGACGCCGGTGGATCGGGCGGGACTCTATATCCCCGGCGGCAAGGCGGCCTATCCCAGCTCCCTGCTCATGAACGCCGTGCCGGCCATCGTCGCCGGGGTGGAGGAGATCGTGGTCTGCACTCCCACCCCGGACAACGAGATCAATGTACTGCTGCTGGCTGCCTGCCACCTCTGCGGGATCGACAAGGTCTATAAAGTGGGCGGCGCTTCGGCCATCGGTGCCATGGCTTACGGAACCAAGACAATCCCCAAGGTGGACGTGATCACCGGACCGGGCAATATCTTCGTGGCCACGGCCAAAAAGCTGGTCTACGGAGAGGTTAATATCGACATGATCGCCGGACCCAGTGAGATCGGTATCCTGGCCGACTCGACTGCTCGTCCCGACTGGCTGGCGATGGACCTGCTGAGCCAGGCGGAGCATGACGAGATGGCCAGTTCCATCCTAATCACCGACGATGCGGAGCTGGCCAACCGAGTCAACGACGAGGTGGAAAAGGCCCTGGGAACCCTGGAGCGCGAAGCCATCGCCCGCAAATCGATCGAAGAGCGGGGGGCGATCATCGTAACTGCTGATATGGCGGAGGCGGTGGATCTGATGAACCAAATCGCTCCCGAGCATCTGGAGGTGATGACCTCTTCGCCCATGGAGCTGCTGGGCAGCATCAAGCATGCCGGTGCCATCTTCCTGGGTCGCTACACCCCCGAGCCCATCGGCGACTACATCGCCGGCCCCAACCACACCCTGCCCACCGGCGGTACGGCGAAGTTTTACTCTCCCCTGAGTGTGGAGCACTTCCTGAAGAAATCTTCGCTGATCATGATGAGTGAAGCGGGGATCAGGGAGCTGGGAGAACCCTGCGCGATCCTGGCCCACACCGAGGGGCTGACCGCCCATGAGGCGAGTGTGAGGATCCGGATCGAGAGTGAGTAGCGGATAGTGGGTAGATCCCCTCGTTAGTTCTCAGCCCTTTCTCTTCATTTCTTTTTTCTTTGTTTCGCGACAAAGAAAAAGAGAAACGAAGCAAAGAAAAAAGAAAACGCGAAGGAGTGACGTCACATAGGTGGCACCAGTGTAATTGAGGATGGAGAATTTTGGTGTGCGTTGCTTTGCAACGCCTTCTTTTGGAGCCGGGAAATCATTCCCGGCTAATCAGGTTTGAACTATTTGCCTAACACGCATAGAGAGACTGATTAGATACAGCCCATCTCCTCTTCGGATTCGGCGGCAGGTTGGGCCGGTTGTGCGGCGGCCGGAGCGGCAGCGGGCTTGGCGGCATTGGCTGCCGGAGTGGCGGCGGCAGGCTGGGCTGCTGCGGGTGCGGGTGCCGCTTTGGGGCAGGAGGCCAGAGCGACCTTTTTGTACTCGCCCAGTGCCTGACGGTTTCTGGGATCGATCGCCAGAGCCTCTTTGGCATACTTCTCCGCTTGCTTCAGATCACCCTCTTTGAGGGCCTTTTCGGTCATGGAGACATACTTCTCCACCGCTTTGGCTTTGGCAGCGACGAGGGCCTGGCCGTTGGTACCGGTGTAGAAGGCCAGGGCCAGACCGCCGATGAGGATCAGGATACCGCCGGCGACGGCTACGGGACTGGTTTTCATATTATTTTTCTCCTTTGTTGGTCAGTTTTTGCAGCAGGACCAGGAACCCGATGATCCCCGATTCCAGCAGTACGGT
>JALWZI010000298.1 GCA_027002755.1 Campylobacteraceae bacterium
CTGCACCTGGACCCGGTCGCCGCCGTCGGGGCAGAAGGTCTCGATGAGCGTCGCGTCGTCCTTGAGCATCTCCCGGTGCTGGTCGAAGTAGCCGATGCTGATATCGACGCCCCGCTTGATGGTGCCGTTATCGGGCTGGAGACGGCCCAGGAGGAGCTTGAGGAGCGTCGATTTGCCGCTGCCGTTGGGGCCGACGATGGCGATCTTGTCCCGCTGGAGGATCCTTGCCGTGAAATCGCGGATCAGCTGCCGGTCGCCGATGGAGTAGCTCAGGTTCTCGATCTCGAAGAGGACCTTCTTCTTGGCCAGGGTCTTCTCTCCCTTCCAGCTGCGCTTCTCCCGCTCCAGCTCCACCCGCAGCTTTCGGATCAGGGAGGGGTTGGCCTTGGCCTTCTCCCGCAGTTCGAAGACCCGCGCCTTGCGCCCCTGGTTACGGGTCTGCCGCGCCTGGACGCCCCTGCTGAGCCACTCCTCCTCTTTTTTGAGCAGCCGCAGCAGATTCTCATGCTCCTTCTGCAGGGCCGCCAGACGGCGCTCTTTCTGCTCCAGGTAGCTCTGATAACCTCCCTTGTAGCTGAGCAGTTTATGGTTCTCCACTTCGACGATGCGGGTGGCGATGCGGTCGATGAAATAGCGGTCGTGGGAGATGAAGAGCAGGGTGAACTTCTCTTTGAGCAGCACCTCCTCCAGAAACTCCACCATATAGACATCCAGGTGGTTGGTGGGCTCATCCAGCATCAGTACGTCGGGCCGTCGCAGGATCAGACCCGCCAGTGCCACGCGGCGCTGCTCCCCTCCGCTGAGGGTATTGACCAGCCGATCTTCGTAGGCTTTAAGCTGGAACTCCTGCAGGACCCGCTCGATCTTGGCATCCAGGTTCCAGGCATTGTGGTGGTCCAGGTAGGCGGCCGTTTCGGCGTGCTCCTGCAGCAGGGCTTTGTCGTCGGGGCGTTCGGCGATCGCTTCGCTGAGGGCCTGATAACGCTTCTGGGCGGCCTTGAGCTCCGTCAGCTGCTCCTCGATCGCCTGTCGGGTGGTCAGTCCCGCTTCGAAACGGGGCTGCTGGCTGAGCATCCCGAACTCCACGGAGCGGTCGATGACCCGTTTGCCTTCGTCGGGCTCCTCCAGTCCCGCCGCGATCTTGAGCAGTGTCGACTTGCCGCAGCCGTTGGGACCAACAACAGCGACTCTCTCTCCGGGTTCGAGATGAAACTCCATACCGCTGAAGATCTGTTTGACGTCGTAGTTTTTGTGAATGTCGTAGAGGTCGATGTAGGCCATTTTTTTCTTTGTTATTGGTGTATTTATGTATTGGTTATTGGGGGAATTTTAGCGAAGTTAATCGGAGTTTGTCGTTTGAGCGGGGTTTAGTCTTAGAATAGTCGCAAGCACGGACCTTCGGTCCTCACGTCGCAAGTCGCAAGAGATGGGTCATTTGATTCTGAGCATTGCGAAGCAACGCAAACCGAAAACTCCTCACTCACTTGGCGTCAGCCAAGCGCTATCCCATCACTTTCGCCACCAGCAGGATCCAGAAGGTGCCGATGCCGAGGAAAACGAGGGTGTTGACCAGGGTGACGATACCGCCTACCTTGTAGATCTCACCTGCTTCCAGGTAGCCGCTTCCCACATAGATGACGTTGGCACTGGAACCCTGGGGGGTGATGACGGCGTTGAAGTTGGTGGCGAAGAGCAGCATCAGGGCCATCAGTTCACCGGGGACTCCCGCTTTCATCGCAACGCCCAGGAAGACAGAGAAGAGGGCGAGCATCTGGGCGGTCTGGGAGACGAAGAAGTAGTGGATCAGGACATAGGCGACGACGATGATGACGTAGACCACCGGCCAGGAGTAGCCCTCGACCATCTGGGAGACGTTCTCTCCGATCCAGCCCATGAAACCGAATTTATTGAGGTAGACACTCATGGCGTAGAGGATCGAGAACCAGACCAGGGTCCCCAATGCCTTGCCCTCACCGGCGAGGTCTTTGATGGTGAAGATGTTGAAGATCATCAGGATCCCCAGGCCCAGGAAAGCGACGGCGGTCTTGTTGAGGGCCGGAACGAAGGAGGAGGCGACCCAGAGTCCCAGCATACCGACGAAGACCACGGCCATGACCCACTCGTCCCGACTCATGGGGCCCATCTCCCGCAGCGCTTCCTGGGCGATGACGGGAGCGTCGGGGGTCTCTTTGACCTCGGGGGGATAGACCCACATCAGCACTTTCGGGATCAGGAAGAAGAGGATGATCACGGGAACCGAGGCGGCGATGGTCCACTCGATGTAGCTTATGTCGATCCCGACCTCTTTGGCCATCTTGACCCCGGCGGGGTTGGCGGCCATGGCGGTGAGCCACAGAGAGGAGGAGAGGGTGATGCCCGCCATGGAGCTCATCATCAGGTAGGAGCCAAGCTTCCGGCGGGTACCGTCGTCGGGCCTCGATCTGCTGTCGACGGCCAGGGCGTTGACGATGGGGAAGAGGACGCCGGAACGGGCGGTGTTGCTGGGGAAAGCAGGAGCGATCAGCATATCGGCGGCGATCACCGAGTAGGAGAGCCCCAGGCTGGTTTTGCCGAACTTCCGGATGATCATGAAAGCGACACGCCGTCCCAGTCCCGATTTGATGACGCCTCGGGCGATGAGGAAGGCGACGATGATCAGGAGGATCCAGTCTTCGCTGAAACCGCTGAAGGCCTGTTTGGCACTGAGGGTTCCGGTGAGGATCGCTGCCGAGACCCCCAGGATGGAGGCGGTGAAGATGGGGGTCGCCTTGAGGATCACCGCGAAGATCGCCGAGATGAAGATGGCAAAAAGGTGCCAGGCGGTCTGGGGAGTGAATTTGAGGCCCTCCGCCGCTTCGTGATGCTGGGTGATATAGGTTTCCAGTCCGCCGGGGACGGGGTAGAACCAGAGAATGATACCGACGATAAGCACGA
>JALWZI010000299.1 GCA_027002755.1 Campylobacteraceae bacterium
AAGATCCGCTGGGTCGCGGGGGTGACGATCATCCGGGTGTGGCGGGCGACCCGCTTGCCCTTGACGATCTCGGCGGCGATGCGCAGATCCTCCAGTCGTCCGTTGGTACAGCTGCCGATCATCACCTGATCGACTTTGATTTTGTCGGCGACCGCCTGCTCCACCGGCTTGCCGTTGCTCGGCAGAAAGGGGTAGGCGATGACGGGGGAGAGTTTGCTGACATCGATGGTGATCGTTTGGCAATACTCGGCGTCGGGATCGGAGTAGTGGATCTTGGGCTCGGCCCGCAGTCCGCCGTTGGCTTCGGCCCGCTCTTTGAGGTAGGCTTCTGTGATCTCGTCCACGGCGATGATCCCGTTTTTGGCTCCCGCTTCGATAGCCATATTGCACATACTGAAACGATCGTCCATCTGCAGATACTGCAGCGCTTCACCGGTGAACTCCAGCGCCTTGTAGAGCGCCCCGTCGACGCCGAGGATGCGGATCAGCTCCAGGATGATATCCTTGCCGTAGATGTGGGGGCCGGGTTTGCCGACCAGTTCGACCTTGATGGTCTCGGGGACCTTGAACCAGTTGCCCCCGGTGATGATGGCGAAGCTGATGTCGGTGCTCCCCATCCCGGTGCTGAAAGCCCCCAGCGCCCCGTGGGTACAGGTGTGGCTATCAGCCCCGATGATCACGTCGCCGGGGACCACGAGCCCCTTCTCGGGGAGCAGGGCGTGTTCGATCCCCATATCTTTTTCGTCGAAAAAGTATTTCAGATCGTGCTTGAGGGCGAAATCGCGGCTGATCTTGGCCTGGTTGGCGCTGGCGATATCCTTGGCGGGGATGTAGTGGTCCATGACGATGGCGAAGCCGTCGGGATTGGCCAGCTTTTCGGCTCCGCTCTCTTCGAAGGCCCGGATCGAGATCGGGGTGGTGATGTCGTTGCCGATGACCATGTCGATGTCGACACGGACGATCTCGCCCGCTTTGACGGGGCGGCCGGCATGCTCTGAAAAGATCTTTTCGGTGATGGTCTGACCCATGATATATCCTTGATAGAGGCTGAAAATTGACGCGATTATACCATTTATAGCTTCTTATAGCTTCTAGTCGATAGGCTCTAGTCTCTAGTATTTCTCATTCAGAAACGATACCGTAGCAAATTTTATGTTACGGCACACCTGGCACACAAGTCATGCCTCCAATGACTGATACCCCATACTATCGACTATCGACTACAAAGTGTTATAATCCGCCCCATGACCCACAATGAACTCAAAGCCGTCTCCGACTGGCTCAGCACTCGTCGCCATATCAAAAAAGCACGACGAGTCGAGAACAACACCATCGAACTCAACTTCGGAGAGGAGGAGAGTCTCTTTTTCGATATGACCCGGGGGCACTCCACGGTCTACCTGGGGCCTTCCCGACGTCCGGGGCAGGATTTCAACGCTCCCTTCGACACTCTGTTGCATCAGACCCTCTCCCAGAGCCGGATCCTCTCGGTGGAAGTCCCGGAGAACGAGCGGATCCTGCGCCTCACCGTCCAGCCCCGCAGCCACTACAAGGACCGCCGGATCACCCTCCAGCTTGAGTTCACGGGGCGCCATGCCAACGCCATCTTGTTGGACGAGGAGGGGCGCGTTCTGGAGGCGCTCCGCCATATCGACGCCGACCGGAGTTTTCGCGTCGTACGCCCCGGGGTCACCCTGGAACCCCTGCCGCCCCGTCCTCCCAAAGAGGAGCTCCCCTTCACCGAAAATATCGAGGAGTGGCTCCGGAAGAACTACCGCCGCCTTACCGAAGAACGGATGCAAAATCTCCGCCGACAAAAACGCCAGCAGGTCGAGAAGAAACGGGACAAGATCCGGCGGCTTCTGGCGGAACTGCCTGATGAAACAGCCCTGCAGAGAGAGTCGGAACGTTTTTCGGAGATGGGCAACATCATCCTGGCCAATCTCCATACCATCCGGCCCTACGATCGGGAGCTGAATGCAACGGACTTTTCGGGAGATCCCGTCACCGTTCCCCTGCCGGGGGGAATCGTACGCAATCGCCTGGGGGAGTACTATTTCCGCAGGGCCCAACGGGCCCGTTCCAAGGCGAAACATGTCCACATCGAACGGGAGAACCTGGAGGCCAAGCTCCGTTTCTACGACAACATCCTTCAGGCGATCGACGAGGCCAAAGATCCCTACGATCTGGAACTCCTGGTCCCCAAGCAGGGTCGCTCCCGACGCAAAAAAGAGAAGCTCCGTGACGGCGAACTCTACTGGATCGAAGGGTACAAGGTCTACGTGGGACGCAACGCCCGGGAGAATCAGAAACTCCTGGAAGCCGCCCGGGCCAACGACCTCTGGATGCATGTGCGGGATCTGCCGGGCAGCCATGTGCTCATCCGCACCGACAAGCAGAACCTCCCCGAATCGGTCCTGCGTTCCGCCGCCAAGCTCTGCGTGGATTTCACCACCTCCCATCCGGGCAACTACGCCGTAGACTACACCCGCCGCAAATTCGTCAAACTCCAGGAGGGCAGCCGGGTGGAATATGACAAATACAAGACGATCCACGTCCTCAAAGAGGGTGTGGAGATCCGGGAGTAGGCATCAGCGCCCCCGAGTCACCTGCCGCAGATAGAGATAGCCTGCCACACCGGAGAGAAGCGAACCGATCAGAATCCCCATCCGCTCGTCGGCCAGTTTGAAACAGGCATCTCCCGAACACTCGAAGGCCAGAGAACCGATAAAGAGGCTCATAGTAAAACCGATACCCCCGAGGATTGCCACACCGTAGAGCATCTTCCAGTCGACCCCCTCCGGAAGCTTTCCCAATCCGAGACGGATCGCCAGCCAGCTGAAAAGAAAGATCCCTATCTGTTTCCCCAGAAACAGGCCGCTGACGATCCCCAGCGTGACACTGTCGGTAAAATCCTTCCAACTTACATTGGCGAAATCGATCCCGGTATTGACGAAGGCGAAGAGAGGGAGGATCACATGGTTGACCGGCGCATGCAGCGACTCCTCCAGGGCATGAAAACTGGCTTTGTTGTTTTTCAGCGGAATGAAAAGCCCAAGGATCACCCCCGCCAGTGTCGCATGGACCCCCGACTTGAGCGTCGCGACCCACATCACGATCCCGATGAGCACGTAGGCGGTATTGTTGGTCACACCCCGCCGGTTCATCCACCAGAGAATCAGGATCGTCACCGCCACGATAAAAAGCGCCAAGTAGGAGAGGCCCTGGGTGTAGAAAAGCGCGATGATAACGATCGCCCCCAGGTCATCGATGATGGCCAGGGTCAGGAGAAAGAGTTTCAGCACGGGCGGGACCCGTTTGCCCAGTAACGACAGGATCCCCAGAGCGAAGGCGATATCGGTGGCCGAGGGGATCGCCCATCCCTTCATCGCCGCCGGGTTCCCCCAGTTGAAACCCGTATAGAACAGAGCCGGCACCAGCATCCCTCCGACCGCGGCCATGGCCGGCACCGCCACTTTGCGGGGATCCTGCAGCTCCCCTTCCATCATCTCCCGTTTGATCTCCAGACCCACCATGAAAAAGAAGACCGCCATCAGGCCGTCATTGACCCAGAGCAGCAACGGTTTGGCAATGGTCAGATGCCCGACCACCACCGCCACAGGGGTGTTGAGAAAGGCATCGTAATAACTTTTCAGCGGCGAGTTGGCGACCCCCATGGCGATCAGGGTCATCACCATCAGCAGAATCCCGGTAGAGGATTCGTGGCGGAAAAAGCCGAGGAGAGAGTTCTTCAACATGACGGTCTCACTTTGCGGGATAAGAGATTATGATCAGGAGATTATCCCGAAATCTGAGGCAAAAAACGCTTGAGTCTCGAAACAGAGTGAAAAAGAGGGTCTGTTCGCCCCGGCAGCTTCGATATAATTGCGGAAATCTATCCGAGATGAAAGAGGAAACAATGTCCCTCCCCAACGAACATACGCAGCGATGGAAAACCGCTTTCGTCCTGCTGCTGGTCATCGCTCTTGTCGCCCTGATCGATACACCGCTGGTCACCTGGCTCTTTTTCGGAGCGGTCTATCTCCTGGCGCTCAGTGAAGCGATGCGCCTCTTCCGGGTCGCCGACACCACACTCTATCTCTATGCCGGGGGACTCTGGCTCCTGACCCCCTTCTATCCCCATCCCAGCGATCTGATCTTCGGTGCGACACTGATCCAGGGGGGATTGCTGGCCTACCGCCGGCGTCTGGATATCCGAACCCTCTTCCCCCTCCTCTACCCCACGGCGGGAATGCTCTTTCTCTGGATGCTCTACCGGGAGTACGGCATGATCTCTCTGCTCTGGATCCTGGTCATCGTGGCCCTCACCGATGTCGGTGCCTACTACACCGGCCGAAAGTGGGGCAAAACCCCCTTCTCTCCCACTTCCCCCAAGAAGACGCTGGAGGGGGTCTTCGGCGGAATTCTCCTGGGGACTCTGGGAGGATTTGTCCTGATGGTGGGTCATCAGAATCTCTTTTTCAATGCCCTCTTCATCGCTCTGATCACCTCGGTGGCTTCGGTCTTCGGTGATCTCTTCGAGAGCTATCTCAAACGGGAGGCGGGCCTCAAAGACAGCGGCGACATCCTCCCCGGCCACGGCGGTGTTCTGGACCGGATCGACGGCTATCTCTTCGCCGCCGTAGCGCTTTACATCCTGCTGAAACTGACGGGGAGCTGATAGTGATGGAGAATGGAGAATGGAGAATGGAGAATAATTGTATTGTGGGGAAGAACTCATTCTCAATTCTCAATTCTCAATTCTCAATTTTGCAGGACCATAAAAGCCGGAGGCTTTTATGGTCCTGTTAGGTTCCACCGGCTCCATCGGCCTCAATACGCTGGAGATCTGCCGACGGTTCCACCTGCCGGTGGAGGGACTGGTCGCCGGGAACAATCTGGAACTGCTCCAGGAGCAGATCGACGAATTCCAGCCCGAACTGGTCGCCATCGCCGATCCCGATCGAATCCATGAGATCCGACACCCAAGGATCTATGCAGGTGAGGAGGGAATCCTGCGGCTTTTGGAAGAGAGCGCCTCACCACGGGTCGTCAACGCACTGGTGGGCTATGCCGGCCTGGCTCCAACCCTCAAAGCTCTGGAACTTGGACGCACCCTCGCCCTGGCCAACAAGGAGTCCCTGGTCATCGCCGGCGCTTTTCTCGATCGCAGCCGTATCTTTCCCATCGATTCGGAGCATTTCGGCCTCTGGTATCTGCTGAACGGTCGCCCTTTCCGCCGTCTGGTCATCACTGCCAGCGGCGGAGCCTTTCGGGACCGTACTCCCGAGGAGACCCGCCGGGCCGCCTACGCCGAGGCCCTGCACCACCCCAACTGGTCCATGGGAGACAAGATCACCATCGACAGCGCCTCCATGGTCAACAAACTCTTCGAACTCCTCGAAGCCCGCTGGCTCTTTGGGACCGAGGCGGTGGATGCGGTGATCGAGCGGCGCTCCATCGTCCACGCTCTGGTGGAATTCAGTGACGGCTCCACCACCGCCCACCTGGCCGATGTCGATATGAAGCTCCCTATCGCCTATGCTCTGGAATGCCCCATCACCGAGCCGGTACTGGAGCCGGTGAATCTGCTGGGCATCGGCCCCATCGTCTTCGAGGAGATCGACACCGAACGCTATCCCCTCTGGCAGCTCAAAGAGGAGCTCCTCGCCCACCCCCGCCTCGGTGTGGTTCTCAACGCCGCCAACGAAGCGGCCATGGAGGGGTTCCGAAAAGGGCATTACGACTTTGGCACCATGGCGGACAGGATCCTCGATGCCTGGCAGCACTTCCGCGACCGGGAACCCAAAAGCCTGGGGGAGGTGATGAAGATGGACAAAGAGGTGAGGGAGTATGTATTTGCGAATGAGGAATGAGGAATTAGGAATTAGGAATATCGGTGTCGCCTCCGGTGACGGATTTAAAAAGGCGTTGCAGCGCAACGCAAACCAAAACCATTCACCATTCACCATTCACCATTCATCATCTACAAGCAAAGCTTTCGCTGCTCCTCACTCCTCACTCCTCACTCCTCATTGCAATAAAAGGAGCTTCCAATGAAGCTCCTTTTATTGCACGGCTGGGGCGGCTCCGACTGGCCCCATTGGCAGGCCTGGCTGGCAAGTGAAGTGGCCAAAGACTACGGCACGGTCAGCTTCCCGCTGATCCAGCACCCCCACTACCCCCACCTCAACCGCTGGCGCAAAGAGGTACTCCGTCATCTGGAGGATTTCCGCCCCAATACGGTGGTGTGCCACTCCCTGGCCAATACCCTCTGGTTCCATCTGGCTGATCGCAAAGAACTCACCCCCGTCAAGCGGCTCTTTCTGGTAGCCATGCCCAGCCTGCACACAGAGCTGGAGACCATCAGCAGTTTCTACCCCTGCCCGTTGCCCGAGTCCCTCTATGCCGAAGAGGTCCATCTCGTCGTCAGCGACAATGACCCTTACATCACCGTGGATGAAGCCGAAAAGATCGCAGCCCATTACCAAATCCCCCTGACCGTCCTGCCCGATGCCGGCCACATCAACGCCGAAAGCGGCTACGGGGAGTGGCCGTGGATACTTGAGCAAGTGAGGAGTCAGGAATAATGAGGAATGAGGAATTAGGAATGAGGAATATCGGTGTCGCCTCCGGCGACGGATTTAAAAAGGCGTTGCAGAGCAACGCAAACCAAAACCATTCACCACTCACCATTCACCATTCATCAAAAAAGGCGTTGCATCGCAACGCATACCACAACTCTTCACTCTTCTCTCTATACTCTTCACTCGATACTCAACAGGAGTCATCATGCTCCTGTTGAGTATCGAAAGCAGCTGCGACGACAGCGCCATCGCCCTGACCGAGATCGACAGCCGCAAGCTCATCCTCCACAAAAAGATCTCCCAGGAGATCGAGCACGCCCGCTACGGCGGAGTGGTCCCCGAGCTGGCCAGCCGTCTGCATGCCGTGGATCTCCCCAAACTGCTGGAAAGCGCCCTACCCTGGTTCAAGGAGATCACCGCCGTCGCCGTCACCAACGAGCCGGGGCTGGCAGTGACCCTCAACGAAGGGGTGATGATGGCCAAAGCCTTCGCCACTTTTCAAAAGGTCCCCCTGATTCCGGTCCACCACCTCAAAGGGCACATCTACTCCCTCTTCATCGAAAAGCCCACCCGTCTGCCGATGCTGGTGATCCTCATCAGCGGCGGACACACCATGGTGCTGCGGGTGTTGGGGCTTCAGGAGATGGAAGTGCTGGCTACGAGCATGGACGACAGCGTGGGAGAGAGCTACGACAAAGTGGCCAAGATGATGGGACTGGGCTACCCCGGCGGCCCCATCGTGGAGGCTCTCGCCCGCGAAGGTGACCCTGACCGTTTCGAACTCCCGGTCCCCCTGCGCAACTCCCCGCTGATCGCTTTCAGCCTCTCGGGACTCAAAAACGCCGTACGCCTCACCGTCGAAAAACTGGGCGGTCCCGACAAGATGAGCGAGCAGGACCGGCGCGATCTGGCCGCCGCTTTCCAAAAAGCTCTCATTACCCACCTGATTCAGAAGATCCGCAAGATCCTTGCACGTGAGTCGATCCCCGACGTAGCCCTCGTAGGCGGCGCCAGCGCCAATCTGGCCATCCGGGAAGCCTTCGACTCCCTTTGCCGGGAATACGGCAAACGCCTCCACACCGCCCCCCTGGAGTTCTGCGCCGACAACGCCGCTATGATCGGCCGCTACGGCCTGGACGCCCTGGCAGAGGGCCTCACCTGCTCTCCCGAAGAGATCACCGTCTCCGCCAATCGCAAACTCCAGCCGGGGATGAAGTTGTGAACAGTTCAGTCATTGGTCATCGGTCATTGGTCATTGGGAGCGCCTGCGGTGCTTTTCGTCGTTTGTCGTTTGTCGTTTGTCGTTTGAAAAAAAGCGTTGCCACGCAACGCATACCAAAATTCTCAATTCTCAATTCTCGATTCTCGATTAAAAAACTCCTCACTCCTCACTCCTCACTCCTCACTCATTTTTTGCCGGAGGCAAAAAAATGACCCACCCCGTCTGGAACACCGATCCTATCCTCCTCCACCTCGGTCCGATCCAGATCCACTGGTACGGCCTCTTCTTCGCGGCGGGGATCTTCATCGCCTACCTCCTTGTCCTCAAAGTGGCCCGGGCCGAAGGGGTCTCCCCTCAGCGGCTGGAACCCATCTTCCTACCTGTAGTGCTCGGCGTGGTCATCGGGGCTCGGCTCGTCCACTGTCTCTTCTATGAACCCGACTACTATCTCGCTCATCCTTGGGAGATCCTGGCGATCTGGAAAGGCGGTCTGGCCAGCCACGGCGGGATCCTGGGCGGGATCCTGGGGCTCTGGTTGGGAGCCAGGCGGCAGAAGATTCCCTTTCTCTGGCTCCTCTCCCGTGTCGCTGTGGCGGCTTTGCCCGCGGCGGCGCTGATCCGGATCGGCAACTTCTTCAACTCGGAAATCCTGGGAAAGCCCACGGAGCTCCCCTGGGGGATCGTCTTTGCCCGTGTCGATGCGCTGCCCCGCCATCCGGTGATGCTCTACGAAGCCGGCGGCTATCTGCTGATCTTCGCTGTTTTGTGGACCTGTCTTCACCGTTCAGTGCGGGATCGGGCGCTGGACTGGATGCTGACGGGGTGGGCACTGCTGCTGATCTTTGCCTGGCGGATCCTGCTGGAGTGGGTCAAGGTCCCCCAGGCCGACTACAGTACGGGCCTGCCTCTCAATGTGGGGCAGCTGCTCAGCCTCCCCTTTCTCCTGCTCGGAGCGGGGATGATCCTTTACGGTAGAAAACTTCGCAGGAGGTACCGATGATCCAGTCCTTTGTCGAGGGTTTTGTCCTCGGGTTGGGAGCGGCCGTCCCCCTGGGGCCCATCAATGTGCTCATCATGAGTAACGCTCTGCGCCATTACGGCTCTGCCGTGGCCCTGGGCGCCGGGGCCATGAGTGCGGATATCACCTATCTGGTGCTGATCCTCTTCGGTCTCTTCCACTTCATGGAGGATCCCACGATCACCCTGGTCATGGGGGTGGCGGGATCGGCCTTTCTGCTCTATCTGGCCTGGCTGATCTACCGGGGCCGCAACGAGCCGGTCCATCTGCAGCAGGTCAAAAAGGTCTCCCTCCCCGGCAACTGGCTCAAGGGCTACACCCTGACGCTGCTCAACCCCTATACCGTCATCTTCTGGCTCAGCGTCTCCACCTACATCGCCACCAAACACCTCGACCCCCTGGCGACCGTCGCCGGGCTCTTCAGTGCCATCCTCCTCTGGATCACCCTGATGCCTCTGATCATCCACAAAACCAAACACCTCTTCTCCCAGCGCATCGTCACCCTCTTCTCCGTCACCAGCGCCGCGATCCTCGCCTTTTTCGCCATTGGAATGCTTATCAATATACTCAAGTAATCCAAAATCCGACCGAACAAAGATAACCCCGCAGGAACGGGGACAAAATCCCCAAATGCAACCTGGGTCCCTTGACAGAGACATTCCTCTACGCTATTATCGCCCCGGATGGAAAAGACAATCTTCCATTTTCCATCTTCAATCTTCCATCAAAAGATGGGGTTGACTTGGTTTCGACTGGAGCAGTCGGGGCCGTGTGCATGTCGGAGCGGGCCACTCCGTAATCAAGCCCAAACGCGAAATAAACGCAAACAACACAGATTATCGCCCCGCTTACGCTGCTGCGTAAGTCATAACCCTTTTTAG
>JALWZI010000300.1 GCA_027002755.1 Campylobacteraceae bacterium
GGGGGGCAGATCTGGCCTTTTCACTGGCTGGTCCGGCTGAGCCAACCCTTTCTCGAGGGATTGCACCAAGTGGAGGGGATGGAGGTCTTTGTCAGCCGGGGGGTAGGGACCTGGGGGATCCATCGGCGCTTCCGGGCCCCGGCCCAGCTGCCGCTGATCGTTATGGTATGATCGAAAATGTGCGTTGAGTGTTGAGAAAAAGAGGATGGAATGAAAATATTGATCGTGGAGGATGATCCCGCCATCGCATCGCTGTTGGAGCGTACCCTGGAGGAGGAGGGGTGGCGCAGTGTGACGGCGGATGACGGAGAGGAGGGGCTCTACCGGGCGGAGATGGAGCCTTTCGACCTGATGATTCTGGACTGGATGCTGCCGGGACTCAGCGGACCGGAGCTGCTGGAGCGCCTTCGAAAAGAGGGGAACGAGGTTCCGGTGCTGATGCTGACGGCTCGGGGGGAGACGGCTGACCGGATCGAGGGCCTGAGAAAGGGGGCCGACGACTATCTGCCCAAACCCTTCAGTATCGAGGAGTTGATCGAAAGGATCCGGGCCCTCTATCGGCGGAGTCTCGGCAGCGGCGGCAATCGGATCGAAGCGGGCCCCTTGCAGATCGATCTGGCGGAGCGCCGGGTGTTTCTGGAGGGAGAAGAGCTGCTCCTGAAGCGCAAAGAGTACGAACTGCTGCTCTTTTTGCTGAAGCATCGCGGTGCACCGGTCTCCAGGCGGATGATCGAGGAGCAGCTCTGGGAGAGTGAAACCTTTCTGCAGAGCAACGTCATTCAGGTGACGATCTACAATCTGAGAAAGAAGATCGGCAGGGAGCGGATCCGCACCAGTCGGGGCATGGGGTATATTCTCGATGTCTAGAGGTTCGATGAGTCTCCGCAAACGACTGATGCTGCGTTTCGCCCTGGTGCTCTTTTTGCTGATGGGAGCTTTCAGTGCCCTCTTTTACACCCTCTCCAAACAGAATCTCCGCCACAAGGTCCTGGCGGAACTGAGGGAGGCGGCGCTGGAGACCGAAGGACACCTGCTGGGTAACGAAAAGGTGGTTCGCCATGGCACCATCCTCCTGCACCTGCCGCCCCATACCGAAGCCGCCCTGATACGCAACGGTCGCATCGCCGCCCGTACCCCCGGCTACCGCCCGGAAATCTGCCGGCCTTTGGAGGGCAGCGGCGAAGAGTTCCTGCTGCAGGGAGGAGAGCGGCTCGATGCCTGTTACTGGGAACGGTTCGAGCGGCCTTTTCGTGGCGCTGTGGTGTTGCAGAAGCGGAAGATCCCCAACGAGACGCTGGAGATGATGGAGATCTTCGCCGCGGTTCTGATCCCTCTGACGCTGATTCTCCTGGCAATGGCCTGGCGTCTGATCGGGCGGATTCTCGAGCCGATCCATCTCCTGACCGACTCGATCCGGCAGGTGCGTGTGGACAATTTCTCCCGAACCATTCCCGCTCCGGACAGGGATGACGAGATCCAGGCTCTGACCGATGCCTACAATGCGATGATCCTGCGTCTGAGAGAGGGCGTGGAGACCCTGGAACGTTTCAACAGTGATCTGGCCCACGAACTGCGGACCCCCTTGACGGTGATGAAGGGGGAGATCGAACTGGCCCGGCGTAAAGAGCGCACTCCCGAGGAGTATCGGAAGACACTGGAGCGGCTGGCGAGGGAGGCGGAGGGAATGGAGCGGTTGACGGAGGGCTTGCTGCTGCTGAGCCGCTACACGCTTCAAAATGTGGAGCAGAGTTTCGAGCCGTGTCGGCTGGACCGTCTTTTGGCCGAGGTGATCTCGCAGCTGGAACCGGCGGCACGGCAACGGGGGATCCGTTTCCTGCAGCGGATCGGAACATCGAAAGAGTTCCGGGGGAACCCGGTCCTGCTTCGGGCCCTCTTCGCCAATGTGATCGAAAACGCCGTCAAATACTCCCATGACGGATCCGAAGTGGGTATTCGGCTGGAAGAGACACCGGAGGGAATCTCTTTCACGGTGGAGGATCGGGGGATCGGGATCGAGCCGGAGAAGCTTCGACGGATCACCGAGCGTTTCTACCGGGCCGACAGTGCCCGTAGTCGCCAGATCGAAGGGTTCGGCCTGGGGATGGCTCTGGTGGAGCGGGCGGTGGAGCTTCACGGCGGCACTCTGCAGATCGACTCCCGGCCGGGAGAAGGGACCCGGGTGCGTGTCCTCCTCTGAATCTGCCGGTTCATTTCGGTTTCATCTTCAACCGGCAAGATTTCTGTGATTCAAAAAGAACAGGAGCAGTTGAATGAAAAAAAGTGTGAAGATCCTGTCAGGGTTGGTCCTCCTGGCAGTGGCCATCCAGTTCATCCCTTACGGCCGGGACCACTACAATCCCCCCGTGGTCAAAGAGCCCCGTTGGGATTCTCCCAAAACCAAAGCCCTCTTCGATCGGGCCTGTGCCGACTGTCGCAGCCACCATACCCGCTGGCCGGCCTACGCCTCCGTCGCCCCGGTCTCCTGGCTGGTGACCCATGACGTGAACGAAGGGCGGGAACACTTCAATGTCTCGCTCTGGAGTGTGCAGGAGAAGAACAAAGGGGATGAAGCGGCCAAGGAGTTGAAAGAGGGAGAGATGCCTCCGGCGATCTATACCGTGATGCATCCGGAGGCACGGCTCAGCGATGCAGAAAAGAAGGCTTTGATCGAGGGATTGCAGAGGACTTTCGGCTCGAAAGAATCGAAGGAGGATTAAGTGAGGGATTAAGATCTCTCTTCATTTCTTTTTCTTTGTTTCGCGACAAAGAAAAAGGAAACGAAGTCTTGTAGGTTGGGCTATTTGCCCAACATTTCATGGCAAAGGCTCGTTTTTTTGTTGGGCAATAGCCCAACCTACGCTGTG